>DAOWHM010000027.1 GCA_030641425.1 Candidatus Bathyarchaeota archaeon
CACCAGACGGCGTAGCATGTCGAGCTTTCTTGGCGCCAGGTGAGTAGATGTTTGTTTGGTGTAAGTTGTTGACTGCAGGACTTGCCTATGTGTGGTGCTCATTGTGAGCTTGATATATGTTTTCATATAGCTCACTTGCATACTTCACCTTTCAATCGTGTGATCGAAGGTTGCATCTCAATGTTTGGCTTACGAATTTCGCCAAATTATTTAGAGGCTGAGTTTGGAGATATAAGGGTTGCTGTAGCGTTTGCAGCTGTTTCCAGCTTGGCTTTTTATTTGTTCGTAATGGTTCTTTGACATCTTTGTGTCTACCTTTTCTCCATTATACTTTGGAGATTCGTGGAATAAAAGGATTTGGTCGATTAGTGAAGTTCACGATGTGTTTATGTGGAGGGGTTTATGTATTTTGACTCTAAGGGGATAGTTGATGTCAAAGAAAGAGCGTATAACTATGGCTCACGGAGCTGGTGGAGCTGTAATGTCAAAGTTGATTAAGACTTTTATCCTACCCTATTTTGGGGGTTTTGAAACTGAAGTTGGATTGGAGGTTTTAGATGACGCAGCTGTTGTTGATGGTATAGTATTCAAAAGTGATTCTCATGCAGTTAAGCCAATCTTCTTTCCGGGGGGGGATATTGGTAGATTGGCGGTAGCTGGAACAGTCAACGATATTGCTGTGTTGGGTGCCGAACCTCTTGCTCTGGCTTGTGGATTTGTGCTTGAAGAAGGACTGTTATTTGATGATTTGAGGCGGGTTTTGGAAGGCATCAAAGGGGCGAGTGACGAGGCTGGAGTCTTCGTTGTCACAGGAGACACAAAGGTTGTGGAGAAGGGTAGTCTAGGAGGATTGGTGGTGAATATGAGTGGGTTTGGAAAGCGTAGCAGAGCATTGGACCACAATTTGGCTATCGTGAGGAAGTATAGAAGTGAATCCAGTTCTAGATGGGTGTTAGATAGGAATCTGCGGAAAGGAGATAAGATCATCTTATCTGGCACCATCGGAGACCATGGATTAGCTGTCCTGTCAGCCCAAGAAGGGCTATCTTTCGGAAGCAATATTGTGTCAGATGTCAGACCTTTGAACCACATGATTAAGAAGGTGTTGGAGGTTGGTGGAGTTGTGTCTATGAAGGATCCTACTCGTGGGGGTTTGGCTAATGCTTTGAATGAGTGGAGTGATAAAGCGAAAGTAGGAATCTCAGTGGAGGAGAATGAGATTCCAATACGAGAAGATATACGAGTGGCTTGTGAGATGTTGGGCATTGATCCCTTAGAGGTGGGTAATGAAGGGAAGATTATTTTGGGAGTAATAGAGGAGACAGCGGAGGAGGTTCTGGAAGTATTAAGAGCTACAAAGGAAGGAAAAAGCGCGAAAATTATTGGTAAAGCAACAGATGAGTTCAACTTGGTTGCTATCAAAACGGTTGTTGGAGGGCGACGGATTCTGACCACTCCAGTTGGAGACCCAGTGCCTAGGATATGCTAAACAGAATTTAACTTGCATTTGAGGGGAATATTAAGAACTTGAGACTTGAATTATGGTAAAATGATGGATGCTTAGTCGATCTGGCAAAGAAAGGAACTCCTAAGAACCAATCTCTCTATTTTTTCTATCTTAGAATGTCTACATACGTACACATACATGAGGTGAAGTACGAGTCGCATTTTCTATATAGTTCCATGATGTACTTGACATGATTAATTAGCTAGTAACAGAATAAGATGTGTTGTCAGTGGTGTGACAGTGAGGGGTAATATTAGTGCCCTTTTCGGGTTAATCTCGCCAGTGTTAGGATTTGCATTCATTTCTATTTCTATTATCAGTTCGCCTTGGTTCAGTTGGGATAAGAACGCGATTAGTGATCTTGGGCATTCTCTGATGAGTGATGTTTCGATAATACTTAACTTTGGATTGTTGCTGACTGGTCTTATGCTAATAATTTACGCTGTATTGGCTTTGAGAAGAGAAGCCAAATGGACAGGCTACTGCTTGATATTGTCAGGGTTTGCCCTTCAATTAATCGCAACTTTTGACGAAGTCTATGGTTATCCACATCAGGTCGTCTCTATACTATTCTTTATTTCTCTCATTATCATGTCAATACTCTACGCGTTTGAAGGAAAATCGCGTCTGGCGGCGTCTGCTTTCATCGTGATACTTGTTTGCTGGGCGCTGTTTTTGGTGGGAGGTTACCATAGTGGGATTGCAGTACCTGAAGTTATATCATCAATTGCAGTTTCATCATGGATTATGTATTCTGCTCTAAAGATTCTCAAGGGAGAATAACTGTGACTAATCCCAGAATTAATCTTCTTTCAGCAAGTTGTCATTCTTATAAGTGCTTTCACTTGACTTTCCCCTTTTCTAACTTCCATTTCTCAGCAATGTCTATAAATCGAGTAATACGCTCGCTTTAGTTGTATGTGTATCTTTTGAGGTCAAAGGTCGCCATGGCTGATTTGGGTTAAAACGTTCAAGAATCTTTTGAAAATGCACTCACCCTCGTTGGAAGTGTCGACTGTTGGAGCTTGACAGAGAATCCGGTCGTTGAAAAAGTTGGAGTATTCAATCATAAAGGACCTATGACGAATTATCCTACTTTAGTCTAGTCGATGCAATTACTAAGGTCTTCAAGGGAGCACAAAGATCTATCTGGCAGAGTCAGACAACTACAATGGATCAGGCTAGGAAAGACTTCAAGTTTGGAAGGAGATATTCAGTGAATATGTTGTCTCCTCAATCTTTCAGACGACGAAGACATAAGAGAGGTTGATGCCGTCGCTGTTGAGGCAGTTGGAGTCACTCTTGTTGGCTTGAATCCTGCCAAGATGCCAGTGATACAAGAGGTGATGGGAAGGGGTCTAGGTGAAGGCGACCTAGATAAGATTGATGTTCTCGGAGAATCTATTGAGAGTATAAAAGAAAGATTTCGCTACCTTTAGTACAGTTATGGATTGAACCCTGCGTTGACTTCAAGGCACATGTGACTACAGTTCTTCTCGAAACAAGTAGGATGCATGAAAAATGTAGGCGACAAACAAGGCAGGTGGATCGGTTCCCTATATTGATTTCTAGGACCATCAACCATAATAAGTAGAAGGTATATCTTTGTGCTAGTCGTCATGTGGAATGAAATGTGAGCAAATCGTTTAGGGACCCTGTGTGTGGCACAACTCTGGATGAGAAGACAGCCAAGTACAAGATTAGTTATGACGGGGAAACATTCCACTTCTGTAGCCTAAAGTGCAAGAAGAGATTCAAGAGGAATCCGATCAAGTTCGCAAGGTAGAGCCGTTCTCCTTTTGCGTTCAACATCTGTCGTATGTGCAGCAGGTCGTCGGTTAAGGGTGCACCTGCCTTTGGAGGTTTTGAAGCACAGATCATTTGAGCGCTACTTGATTGAATCGATATCCTGTTTTTCCACTTCTGTGCGTCTTGAGCATTGACATCGTAGACTGGGCTCCTCCCCATGTTTGCCTGTTTCTTGGATGGTCCAACCATAGGCTTCACACATTCTTCGTATACTTTGAATGTGGAAACTATGAATCAAAAAGTTCTCTGACCCTTGTGTACGCAATCCAATTCCATAAAACTAACGTGTGTTAGCGCTTTCATTTAATGCTTCAACCAACTCTTTGGGTAATGGAGTTTTTTTGTGAGTTTTTTCATTGTAAGCAACCACCACCACTTCAGCTCTGGCTGCCAACATTCGTCCTTTAGGATTCTCATCCTTTTTGTAAAACGTATGGGCCAAGATGAGTGATGTAGTACCCACTCTCTTGACTTCTGTTCTCAGATCTATATAGTCCCTTGGAGTAACTTGAGAGAAATATTCGAAACTAGCATATCGTCTGGGAAAGGATATTTGATACTTATCATAGAAGTACATTTGGGAAAAACCTAAACTCTTCAATAAACCTGCTTCCCCTAGTTCACAATAGCGGCAATACACGCGCCAATTTAATCTGTTGAAAGCGTCAGTGTCCTCTGGAAGCACTAGGATATTCTTTTCCTCGTATGACATAACAATCCAAAGAGAAGATCAATTAGCTGCAGACTAAAAAATTTATGCGCACAGTTAAGGTGTTGTCTCTGGGGTAATCATCCACTGTATAGCCCAGTGACGCTGTTGATCCCGCTCAAGGCAGATAATGCAACCCATCTTAAATGTGACAACTTCTCTAGTTTGATCGCTGATAAGTAAATAGGATGCGAGTTTGCTTAGATGGGGTAGGTGACCAACTAGCATGATGTTTTCTGTTGTTTCAACTAAGTGTTTTAGCCAGACTTCAGTATCAGCCAAGGGTTCCAAGTTCTTGTCAACAATCGCGTCTTTTGGTGGGTTGATATGCTTAGCTAAGATCTCTGCTGTCTGTTTAGCCCGTAATTTGCCACTATGGACTATCTGTTCAACCTCGATGTTTAGATTGTCTTTGGCGTATTTTGCTATCTTCCTAATGTCTTCCCATCCTTTGCTTGAGAGAGGTCTTGCTGGATCCTCCTCCTTGCCCTTAGGCTTAGCGTGCTGAACCAAATACAGCTTCATAACTTTCACTCTCGTACTTGCCTGAGTGTTGTTAGCTTCAATTGAGATATGCTTTTAAGTTTATATGGTAAATCAAAGAGCAGAAGTAGATCTTAGGAGAGGTAATTTTCTGCCTTCTGATAAACTGAGTGTATTGCAGCATGTCCATGCCTTCTTGTCACGAAGGAGATTCAACTAATCGATAGAATCGAAGAGATATGAAGTTGGTTTGTGATATCTTCTTTTTTGTCCTCTGGTGATTAAGCACGAAAATTTTAGTCTTCAGTCAGCTAATTCTATTCTATTGATTTCATCTAGGTTTTCTAGGTTGTTCATCTTGAGCATGCTATCTGAGAGAGTGTATAGTACGTTATTTATGTAGAGGGATCTCTTCACGTAGTTTTGGGAGTGGTGTTCTGGTTGGCATGTGGTTTCTTCAAGGTGAGTGATTCCACCCTTCAGTATGATTCCTCGTTCTGGGGAAATATGGAAGACGTAGACGCCTTGCCATACGAAGTCTCCGTGAGTATTCAGAGGGATTTCATCAGGATATTTGGTGTTGTTAATTTCAGCGACTAGAACGGGGATCACGAGGAGGGCTTTTGATTTGTCGAATAGTAGGGCTTTGTGGTCTCTCAGGACGGGTGAGTCCGTTCCTCTGTCTCCGATTTCACATTTCGCTATCTCCTTAGGGTTTTCAACATTGCTGACGTCGAAGAGCGATATTTTGACTCCTTGGAACCACGCGAAGTTGGTGTTTCCTCCAGCTGTCTCTTTACCGATGCCTATGATGCATGTTTCGTTGTATGGTTGTAAATAGTCTGAGTATCCTGTTATTTTCAGCTGACCAAGAACTGTCGGCATATTTGGTTGTTCCAAGTCTATCACAAATAGGGGATCAATCTTCTTGAAAGTTACGAGATAACATCTGTTGCCCATGAACCTTGCGGAGTGCATTGTTTCTCTTGGGGCCAAGTTTTCTAATCTGCCGATGATGTTTAGTTTCATGTTAAGTACGTACACGTGACTTGCCCGGTTGTGCATTGTTGCTATTCTGAAGTGGTCCCTGTGTTCATCCATGGAAAATTGATTGAGGATGTATCCTGGAACTTCACCGGTGGCTACGAATTTGATTTTGTCTTTTTCTATGTGGATCCTGTAGATGAGAGTTCTTCCACTTTCCTTGAAGGTTATGTAGATGTTGTATAATGATACGTACATTGTATTTGCGTTTCCCAATAGGATTGTTTCTTCGGAAGGATCTTGGAGGGTTTTTATGTTTATTGCGACTATGGTTGTAAAGGTGTAGGAGTAGTCGAGAATGTCACAGTAGTGGATTTCAGTTGCAGTCACTATCTTTATCCAATTGTCATAATATCTTTTGGGAAGTGCTACTTGGCTGTTCACAATTCTTGCTGCTTTGTTTATTACTGCGTAGACGTAGTTGCCTATCATTCTTGAGTTTAAGTAGTATCCGTCGTAGGAGATTTCTCTGGTTAGTTTTGGGTTTTTCCTGTCAAGGATGTCGTAGATTTTGATTGATGTTCGTAAGGGCTGTTTCGTCTCTTCGAAGAGCGCCAGTATATCATTGTTTATGAAAGTTCCTTTTATGGTTCCGTTCAGATATATTTTTGATAGAATTCCAGCTTCTTCTGTGGGATAGGCTTTTATGATAGTTAGACAGCTGCCTGAGATAATGTAGATAAATTCTCCATCAGTCTTCACAATATCTGCTTCGTCAACACCCTTGACTTGAACATTTGTCTCTGAATAGTCGCCACCTAAATTCTCAGATGATTCCCAATCAGATCCACTAAATCCGTACATCGTCTTGAGTTCGTTGAGTTTCCCTCCAGATGTCCTAATCCCTGCTTGAGCGGTGTTGACGACGTAGTGTCCGCTAGAACCTGAGAGACCAACCTGCAAGAAGCTCTTCAACTCTGCGTAGGACGAGAAAGCACTCAATTGAAAACTAGGTAGATAGTACCGTTCACTTGGAGAAAAGTCGGATTTGTCTATGAGAGATGGAGCAACAACTGCAAAGATTATTGTCAACACAATAAGGGAGATCATGATCCTCCTCATGCACGCACATCCATATCAGGAGGTAACCTAATCCTCCCTTCCTTTGATTTTGTCGCTCATAGCTTCTATTAGCAATCCGATTTTGAAGACAACATAAGCCAACAGAATGATCACAATGAAGCTACCAAAGTCCTGCATTACTCGCAATAGTTCCGACAAAGTCAACTTTTATACACCCCTCCTACAATCTTGAGCTTCTCACAAATCTACTAAATGTTCCTGGATACTTAATGCCATGTTTTAGAACAAACTGTTCTAAAAGTAGAACAGTGCATACACACAAGGTTAAACGCAGTAGGAGAATAGGGTTGACCCTATATGCTTCAAAGATACTCTCAAGTATCCTTGCTTGAGCGTGTATATTTTTTGTATATTGGACTTTCCTGTATTGATCGCGCTTTGGATATGAGCATTCTGTGCAGCGCTTGAAGAACCTCAATTTTCTTAGAAGGACAAACGTTAATGTCGCTACCATTAATATTGCGATCTTCACTCTTCTCTATTATGTTTCAATCTCCATTCCTCAACTTTTTCACCAAGAGCTACCACTGTCATATGGCATTTGATGTGTATGGAAATGGTAAGCCTTTTCAGTCATATAGCTATGTCATACGCCTTGGCAAGAAACTGCTGGCTAGCCTGTCTACTCGATAATATACATGCATGACCTTGGGAACTTAATTCCAATCAACATCGACCTCTAACGCTTTTCAAGAGAGATTTTTGGAGTTGACACGCGGACACAGAAGAGAAATCTTAAGAATTGTATTGTGAGGAGCATGATGAAAGAGTGTCTTTTTCAAAAGGTCACAATTTGTCAGACATGGTCGCTGATAGCCAAGTCCTGCTTTAGCAGTTTGATCTTCGCCTTTACAACATGTTCCAGCATTATGGCTTCAAGAAGTAACTCTCTTATTTGGCTCTCAGAAAGCGTTTTGAGCCTTTCGATCACCCTATCCGTTTTGTTCTCATCAAGAAGACTTAAAATCTTAGACTTCTCGTCTACTGATAGGTTCAAACTTGGGTGGACACCATAAAGAAATAGGCATTTCAGCTATATCAGCATGGCAGTAACGAAGTTATAGAATTATTCTCGGTTTTCTCTTCACCGTCGAGTTGCAGAATATATGGTCGGGCTAGCTTGCGCGCAAGAAAGGGCACCGAAAGAGCTACAACCATCATCATGGACAATATAATAGACTTTGATTGACACAGAACAATAACAAGGCAAAATTCCCAAACACGGTCAAACTCAAATGTGGATGCGAATATGAAGACCATGGTTGGATGCTCATAAGATTGAGCGAATGCCCAAAGCATAAGAAAAAACGAACAACACCAAGACCAAAAAGGCCAAAAGCAGAATGCGTCAGAGCTGGCGGAAGATACGACTAACGCAGATAATATTTGGACACATGCGTACGCATATTGAGTTTAATGCTTTATTCATTGCTTCGGGCCCGCCTTTTAGAAACTTCTCTTACCAAGAGCATTAATTAGATACCTTTTCGTTCTGTCATCAAGATTAAAGTAATAAACTCTTCCAGCAATTTTTCTACGTTTTATTTGACGCCTTTTAGCCAAATCGCTTAAAACCTCTTTCTCTCGCTCATCAAATTGATCTTCAGAAATCAACGCGTCTCCTTGACACTTCAAGAG
>DAOWHM010000123.1 GCA_030641425.1 Candidatus Bathyarchaeota archaeon
GGGGCTGTTTAACTAGGTTGGTGGGTTTTACCAGATTATGGGCTCCTGCTGGAGTCTTAGAGCCGAATGTTTCCAAGTAGTCAGGTTGCTTCTGCGCGCGCAAAACGCTTGAAATGCGTTGAGATTTCCGATTTTCAGCTTGGTCTTGCGTGCACATTAGAGTATATTGTGAAAGAGTCTTAAACGCGGGTCGACGAAAAAGGAGTGAAGAAGTGTCAAGCATGGAAACTGACGCCAAGTTAAGATTGATTGGAGTGGTAGAGAAATCTGGTAGAGAAGAAAGTAGATTACGCGTCTTCTCTGAATTCTGCGCGGGGCTCAAACGTATAGAGCATTTCTCTCACATAATCGTGTTGTACTGGGCTCATAAGCGTGACAATCCGGAAGAGAGAAAGGTCTTACTTGTATATCCAAAGAGACACGCTGAGAAGACTCTGATGGGAGTCTTCGCCTGTAGAAGCCCGTCCAGACCCAACCCAATAGGACTCTGCATAGTTGAGCTGGTAAAGGTTGAAGGATGTACTTTGACGGTCAAGGGTCTTGACGCCTTCGAAAACACTCCATTAATAGACATTAAACCATATATCCCGAGAAACGACTCCATACCCGACGCTCGAGTCCCAAACTGGACATCCCGCGGTCCTCCAACATAACCCACAAGTCACAACCAAGTCACCTCAAACCATCTTCGGTAAGCTTTATCTTCCTTAGTCAACTATTTTGCACGGAACAAAATTGGCTCTCGAAGAGAGTAACAGATGTAAAAAATTACCTCCAGGCCAGACCTCCATATCGGGACTATTGAGGTGGGGTGAAGATCATCCAACTATCCAAGGTCATCTGCCTAAGATAAACTTGGAAGAATGGGTTTTGAATATAGAAGGTGAGATCAAGAACCCGCTGAAGCTGTGCTGGAAGGACTTGTTGGAGCTGCCAAAAGTTGAATCAACCAGTGACTTCCACTGTGTTGAAGGATGGAGCGTTCTTGGGCTTGAATGGGAAGGCGTCAGATTCAAAGCGATAGTGACGCTCGTACAACCTAACAAGGATGCTAGATTTGTGACCTTTGAATGTGCAGATCGCTACACAACCTCCCTTATGCTTAAAGAGTTAATGGCAGACGATGTGATCTTAGCTCATAAACTTAATGGCAAACTTCTTGAAGTTGGTACAGGTGCTCCTTTACGACTCGTTGTTCCCTCTAAGTATGCTTATAAAAGCGCGATGTGGATCACAAAGATTCTGTTTACAGCTGAGAAGCAGATAGGCTACTGGGAGAGTCGTGGGTACAGTGACACTGCGGACGTTTGGAGGAATGACCGATTCTCAAAATGAGAGAGTCTGGCTCTTAAGACGCGTTTGTTCTATGGAAATCTTTGTGCATTTGTTATATGAGGTTCTCTTCTAGATACTTGAAGGAGAAGTCTTTGATTACACCTTCGTCGACAACCATGATGAAGCTTTTAATATTGTCCATGTATTTGCCCCAGTCTTTCCGGAATCGGGTCAATTTGCGCGCATAGTCTCTATAATTTCTGTGTATCGAAGCTATCATCCCGGTCATTCCTAATCCTTCGCCAGTCGATGCGAAGATAGCGTTTGGAAACTCAGATGCATACTCTTTGATTTTATTTATGAATTCGTCGGAAACGACTTCGGGGCTCATCTTGACGAAGGTGAAGGCTATGATTTCGAAGCCTAACTTCCGAAAATCTGGGATGATGGTGTAGTTTCTGATGAGGCCTTCACGTTCAAGTTTGCCTCGAGTTCGAGTTATTGTAGGCTGAGAAACCCCCAGTTTCTTAGCCAGTTTTCTATCGCTTTGCTTAGAGTTTCTTAGAAGTTCTATTAATAATCTACTGACAAGTTCTTTACGCATAATTGAAAGTCTGCAGTAGTTGCATTTACGTTTTTTGGTCAATTTACCTGTCGCGTGCGTTTCCAAGGGTTTAAGGCGAATTAGTGATTTCAACAATCGATCTTCAGTCTTGTCGATGCGTGCATTATCGATGAAGGCTCTCTTCAAAAAAGGTTTCTACGCTTGTCCAGAAGCAGCCGCAACGCTGGCAGGACTGCACAAGTTAGCTGGAGCAAAAGCGTTCAATTCCGATGAAGATATACTTCTGTACCTGACAGGCAACGCAATGGTGTACTCCGACACGGTGACAATAGAGAGAAGTGAAGTTCCGATCCTGAACAGATATTCCGCAACGATAGATTGAAAGGAAAAACATCTTCATCTGAAGTCAATTGTTCTCTCATCATGTTTGTATGCATGCACATCTTAATGGTGGTATGTTGAAGAGAAAGAAAAAGTGAAGCAGTGTTACTTATGTTGGCGGTAGACTTATCGGATAGCTGCATTTAGTTAATTGAGGTTAGAGTGGCATGAACATTCGTGTTTTACTTTTGTACTCAAGGTATTCTTTTCCAAACTCTTTCACTAGTTCTCTCTCTTCTCTCTTAGCCAACTTGTAGTACAAGAACACTAGAATAGGCCACATGAATAGCAAAGGAATAGTTGCCCAGTGGACGAGCATCCCCAAAGTAATCAGGATGAAACCAGTGTATTGGGGATGTCGGATGTATGCGTAGATACCTCCGGTCACTAAATTGCCTTTTCCCTCATCTTTGCTCCAGTAATGTTTGTGAATCTCCCTCCAACCAAGGACTATAAGTATCGCTCCAACAAAGTTCAGTCCAAATCCTATGTACATTCCCCAGTATCCCACATATTGTTGTAAAGTATGTCCCCAGAGTATCCCTTCCGGCAACGAAGTGCCAAGAGCCCATGTGGCAATGTATAAGCTGAGGGGGACGCCAAACATTTCGAAGGCCAAAGCTGCTACAAAGGCCAAGTAGACGCTTGCTGGACGTTTCTGACTTTTTCTATTAAACGGAATAAAAAATAGGAATAGACCGAATAGAACAGCCCAAGCGACCATGAAACTCCATTGACCATAGGCTGCCAAGATCCTTATCCTCACTCTTCATGTATCTCTCGACCTTGGATGTGAGAGCCATGCCAGTTGTGGTACCAGACCGTGCCATTATAGCCATCGACGCTGAGCATTCCGTATACTTCTCCGTCTTTTGAGATGTGGATTGTGTAGTATCCGTAGAATGGATGTGGGTCTTCCGCAATTGTGCCGGAGTAGGAATCATCAAGAAATTCTTGGGCTATCAATACAGCCTCATCCTGGTTGAGTTGCATCAGTCCTGATGGGGGTTGGTTCCAACCTCCCATCATTCCTCCGTGACCATATTTTGTGTTCCACATCATATTTGGACCATATTCAGGAAAGATTCGCCCGGTGCGTTTGTCGATGAGCATCTCGAAGGCGCCGATCCCTGTAGATTTCTCATAATATACTACGTAGAAGTTCTGCTCGAACTCCATTATCTCGTCAATAGCTATGTTAGGGTTGTTTAATGATGTCAGATATCTCTCACTTATCGTGAGGGCATTATCCATACTGTATACTCCGGATTGAAAGAAGGTTAATATTACAAAGCCGATTAAGCCGATTGAGACCAGAATAAGTCCCAAAGCCAATCGCTTCTGCGTCACGATTACAACTCCGCTTTCATCTTTACGAATTGCTCTTTTGTGATCTCGCCCTTTGCGTATCGCTCTCTGAGGATTTCGAGAGCTCTTCCATCATGGTTAGACGCTGATCTTCTCGGTTCTTCAGATCCGGTGACGAAGTAGTATGCTCCTAGGACTATCAAGACAAGGAATACTATGGGTATTAGAAGTGTGAAGCCATATCCATATCCCATCATACCCATCATTCCAGACATGTATCCGCCGCCTAAGCCCCACATCAGCATTGGTAGGATACCTATCAATATGAGGAGAAATGCGAAGAGCCAAATCAGATTTCTGTTTTTTTCAGACATTTTTTCACCTGTACTTAATTCTATGGTAGGTAATATTTAAATATATCTATTTCTAATATATTCGTAGGTAATATAAATGTTGAACGAAGACATTGCCTTGGATATGATACGGTCCTCTATAGTTCTACTTCTCAGCGAGAAACCTCTCCACGGTTATGGAATAATGAAAGAAATTGAAGGCCGAATTGGCAAGCCGGTCAATCCAGGTCTACTTTATCCTTTCTTAAAACACCTTGAAAAAAATGGCTTAGTGAAATCGACTAGAAAACCGGTGGGCCGGAAACCAAAGAAAGTGTATGAGTTGACAGCCACCGGAAAGGAATTAGCCACTCGCATCTATAAACGGATTGCATCCATGGTCTCTATGGCTATCAAATCAGACCTAAGTGTATGTTTCCATTGCGGCTGCAAAATTTACGAAGGAGGATACCGAGAGGCTGAAGGAGACAAAGAAAGAATCTTCTGTTGCGTTCACTGCGCCCAAGCCTATAAAAACGAATTACACTCGGCAACTCAATCAACCGAAAAACCAAGAAGGAGATGATTTGAGTGACCAAGCAAGAAAGTCGTCTTAAAATCTCTGGAATGACCTGTGTTACATGTGCTCAAACAATAGAGAAGGCATTGCTGAAAACTGAAGGAGTAGATAAGGCCCTAGTTAACTTCGCAACAGAGACTGCACACATAGAATATGATGACAAGATAACAAATGAAAAGAAACTGACAGAGATCGTCAAGGACACAGGCTATAATGTAGATGGGGGAACTCAGAGGATTACGCTAAGGATTGGAGGTATGACATGTGCTTCTTGCGCTCAAACCATCGAGAACGCTCTAAGGAAGACGGAAGGCGTAAGAGAAGCAAATGTCAATCTAGCGACCGAGAAAGCAACAATAAGTTATAGCCTAGGTGAAATAGGCTTTGGAGAGATTAAAGACGTCGTGGAGAATGTCGGGTATCAAGTCCTAGGCAGAGAGGATCAACGGGCAAAATTCGAGGAGGAGGAAAATCGAGAACTCCAAGCATTTTCAACAGCAAGGAAACGGGCCCTCATAGCCTGGACACTCACGATACCCATTATTCTTTGGATGATCCCTGACATGATACTCGGAGTACCCTGGCCTAACTCAACAGTGTTCAACCTTGGCATGATCGCCATCGCAACACCAATTCTTTTCTATCCAGGGTGGACAACCTACAAATCAGCTGCAAAGGCCATAAGGCATCGTACAGCAAACATGGATGTACTTATCATGTTAGGAACCCTCGTATCCTTCTTGACAGGACCAGCATCATTCTTCGCTTCCATAGCTAACTATGCCGGAGTAGGCGCGATGATCATGTCCTTCCACCTCACAGGAAGATACATCGAAGCAAAGGCAAAGGGAAGAGCATCTCAAGCCATCAGAAGACTCCTAGAGCTTGAGGCGAAGACTGCGAGAATCCTCCGAGAAGGAAAGGAAGTAGAGGTTCCAATCGACGAAGTCCAAGTCGGCGACCTCATGATTATACGACCGGGAGAGAAGATACCTACAGACGGCGACGTTATAGAAGGTGAGAGTGGCGTCGACGAATCAATGGCCACTGGAGAATCCATGCCTGTACAGAAAAAGCTGGGCGACAGTGTCATTGGTGCCACAATCAACCAGAAAGGCCTCCTCAAAGTGAGGGCAACAAAGATCGGAAGAGACACATTCCTCTCTCAGGTCATTAAGATGGTGGAAGAAGCCCAAGGTTCGAAGGTGCCTATCCAAGAATTTGCTGACCGTGTGACCAGCTATTTCGTTCCCACAGTCTTAGCCCTAGCCTTCTCAACCCTTGTCCTGTGGTTAGTCTTTCCAAATGTCATAGGAAGTGTGGGCGTCTGGGCGAATCAATTCCTTCCTTGGGTTGATCCAACGTTGAGTGTGTTTTCATTGGCAGTCTTTGCTACTGTGGCTACACTAGTTATTGCATGCCCTTGCGCCCTCGGACTGGCAACGCCGACTGTTCTTATGGTTGGAAGTGGGATGGGTGCTGAGAATGGTGTTTTAATCAGACATGGAGCAGCCATCCAAACACTCAAAGACGTGAAGGTAATCGTTTTCGACAAAACTGGTACAATAACCAAGGGGCAACCTGAGGTTACTGATACGATTCCTGTGAAAGGATTTCAAGCAAAGGAGGTTTTGAGGTTGGCCGCCAGCGTCGAGAAAGGATCTGAACACCCCCTAGCCGAGGCTATCATCAGAAAGGCTGAGACCGAAGGAGCTGAGTTAGCTAAGCTGGAGAAGTTCGAAGCGATAACCGGTAGAGGAATCAAGGGAGCGATTGAAGGTCACAGCACTGTCTTAATCGGCAATAGGAAGCTTATGGATGAGGAGGGAATCGACTACAGCAGCTTAGAACC
>DAOWHM010000120.1 GCA_030641425.1 Candidatus Bathyarchaeota archaeon
CGATGAAACCAGAAGATGTCAAATTCACCCTCTTCTCATTTGGAATGGGCGGAGCAATTGCATCCTCCCTCACCTCGATCTACATTCTAACAGTCAGTGTCATGGGGGGGAAAAGCATCGTCCACGAAAACAACCCCATTCTCGCTGTTGCCGAGATCATCCTTCTGGCATTTGCAATTGCCACATGCATAGTAGCAGCGGAAGTATACATGAAATTTCAGAAAACTAACAATAACTCCGAGAACCAGAAAAAATCCCCCAGTTCCGCTGTCCATATCCCGGAATAATCCGCACTTACATCAAGATACATAATTGACTTGAACTTCTTCGGTTGAGCAAGATCATTCCGTCATTACAATCATCGAGATGTCATTGACGTTTGTTCCTGTGTGACCTGTGAAAATTAGGTCGTTGAGCTCCGAAAAGAAATGGTAAGAATCATTCTCCTCAAGAAATTTCTTTGCGTCAAGCTTGCGCTCCTGAGAATGAACAATTGTCTTCCCATCCACCAAAGCGCCAGCCGCGTCAGTTGGCCCATCTATTCCATCAGTAGTAAAAGAAGCAATCACCACACCGTCCATCCCAGAAATCCCCAAAGCAGCACTCAACGCAATCTCCTGATTCCTACCTCCCCGCCCACATCCCACAACCTTAACTGTAGCTTCTCCACCAGCCACAATTCCACAAGGTCTAGACAGCGGGTTCCCCGAAACTTCAACCTCCTTAGCTATAGAAGCCAACATCGTACCAATATGTCTCGCTTCTCCCTCAAGAGAAGCAGTGAGAAAAAGGGGAGATACCCCAGCTTCTCCAAGTTTATTACAGGAGGCTAGAGTTGCTATTCGATTATTTCCAATCACAAGATTGAAAACTTTCTCGAAAGCCTTATCTCCGTCCTTCGGGGTTTCCTCAATCAAACCCTGCTGCCCCTCGTTGAGCAGGTTCTTGACAGATTTCGGCATCTCCTCCCATAGACTATGCATTCTCAAGATTTCCACAGCGTCATCAAATGTTGTTGAGTCTGGAACCGTAGGACCAGAAGCAATAAAATCTAAAGGATCCCCCAATACGTCAGACAAGATTAGATTCACAATGGTAGCAGGATAAGCTTTCTTCGCCAGCCATCCTCCTTTAAACTCTGAAATGTGCTTCCGCACAGTGTTAATCTCGTTAATCGTAGCCCCTGACTTCAACAAAGCATCGGTCACAATTCGCTTCTCAGCAAGAGTTATTTCTCCCCGGGGCAATGGCATTAAACTTGACCCCCCACCAGAGATCAAACAGATAACCATATCGTCTTTCTCAACATGGCTCACCAACTCCAACATACTCTTCACTCCGATCACTCCAGAGTCGTCAGGAATAGGATGACTAGCCTCATGAAGCCTGACGTAACTAGTTTTGGCAGAACTAGTTTTATAGGGAACACTGACTACCCCTCCAGAGATGCGGCTTCCAAGAACAGATTCAAGAACCTCAGCCATCTCACCACTTGCCTTCCCACCCCCAACAACATAGATTCGTCGAAACTTCCTGAGGTCAAATCTATACTGACCTACAGACAACCGGTCTCCTCTTACTTCAACCATAGACCTCATGATCGCTTCAGGATCAGCCGCTTTCAGTGCAGCTTCGAGAGCGTCCAACGCCAGCCTCCGGGCTTTCCTGTCAAGTTTCGTCCTACCATTCTGAATGAGTAGCTTTCTGTTCCTGATTCCTAACATGATTTCCCCAACGCAATATCCTCCAGAACCAGTAATAAAATTATACTTGAACATGCTCCGCTCTCTAGGCCATGCTGGAACATTTCAAATTATGTGCATGTAAAATGCATCGACCTCGAAAAGGTGAATTTATGCCTGTGGAAAACGTAATAAATCGGATTTTGATATTCCGTAGGTATTGAGGTATTAGCGATGCAAAGAAGAGTATTCGTCACACGTGAACTACCTGAGAGAGGGTTAAACGTTATCAAAGAACGGTTTGACACAGAAGTCTGGGGTGACTATGCACCTCCCCCGAAGAAGGTTATAATTGAAAAAGCATCAAAAGTTGACGCTTTGACAACACTTTTGTCAGACAAGATAGATGCCGAAGTCTTCGACGCTGCACCAAACCTCAAGATTGTATCCCAATTCGCTGTTGGATTTGACAACATCGACGCGGAAGAGGCTACAAAGAGAGGAATCTACGTAACTAACACTCCAGGCGTGTTAACTAACACAACGGCAGACTACGCTTGGGCACTCCTAATGGCTGCCGCAAGAAGAGTCGTGGAAGCTGACAAATATGTTCGCAACCAAAGATGGAAAGTGGGATGGCACCCCGCCATGCTTCAAGGCAGAGACATCTTTGGCGCCACACTGGGAATCGTAGGACTGGGAAGAATCGGAGCAGGAATTGCAGAACGAGCGAAGGGGTTCAACATGAAAGTTCTCTACCACGACGTAGTACGCAGACCGGAAGTTGAAGAGAAACTAGGCATAAAATATGAGGAGCTGGATGCCTTATTGAAGCAGTCAGACTTTGTCACATTAAACGTTCCCCTCCTCAAAAGTACACATCACTTAATCAACGAGGAGAAGCTCAAGGAGATGAAGAAGACAGCCATCATAATCAATAATGCCAGAGGCCCCGTCATTGACGAAAAAGCCCTATACAAAGCCCTAAAGGAAGGATGGATCGCAGGAGCAGGCTTAGATGTCTTCGAACAAGAACCCACACCAACAACTAATCCACTATTAACATTAGACAACATAGTAGTTGCCCCTCACATCTCCAGCTCCAGTTTCGAAACCAGATCAAAGATGTCTGCGATGGTCGCTGAAAACCTAGTTTCATTCCTAGAAGGCAAAACACCGCCAAACCTAGTGAACAAGGACGTAGTAAACATCAGAAGACCAGGCTTCGAGTAATACTAGTATTTATCACCTTACTCTGTGAACCCTAGAAAAAAGCGAGAGGGTTACTGGAGAATCTTGTAGATAGTATCCTCTTCTCTAACTCGGTCTGCCACTTTCAAGCCAACACTCTTTCCCGCTTCAGCACTCTGAATGTTCACACGATCTATCTGCATCGAATCTACGACTTGCTCCACATTTGTGGTCATGCCTCTGATGAGGATGCTGTCTCCCACAGAGAGAGAGTCACTCAACTCAATAACAGCAACCTCTATCTTGGAGAAATAATGGATCACTCTACCGATTTCTCTAAGCTTACTCTCACCCAATTCCACCATCTCAAGCACACAAATATTGTTGAATTACAGCTAAATATAACTTGTTAAACTTCC
>DAOWHM010000066.1 GCA_030641425.1 Candidatus Bathyarchaeota archaeon
AGAGGATAAACGTCGTATTCTCTGGAAGCATGGAAAAGCAAGGAACTTCCCAAGAAGCGCAGCCGACCCTTACGTGAAGATTCTGTCAAGAAAGTCATATAGATGAGATCCTTACGTGAAAGCACGGATTATTTTCATAACATGGTGTGTGCTTTGACTTGCAGATTTTGACAAGATGGTGAGTGGACTTGTTGGGACCACGATGTGGGGGAAGAAAAACTGTGAACATGCATCTTTTTTTTTAAGTCCGCATTCTCTAGCTTCGCGTGCGTGCGTCGTAGTGAGGGTGAATTGGCTCAGTCCAAAGTTCCTCTCTTGAGTCACAAATCTGCTAATTTATTGAAAGGTGTAAGTTCCGGGGGATGAGGCGGGGGAGTACAACCGAAACATTAAGTAAAATGGATGCAATTCTCGACATTGTTACTTGATGCAGCACCATTATGTACGCGCCATTGAAGAGTATTAAACTCAACTTAGATGGAGAACCATTCCGCAACCTTGCGGGAAACCAGAGGATGGGGGATAGTACGAACAAGAACCAAAAAATATTGGTGGCAACGGCTTCGTTGGTTTTTACAGTCTTAATAGCTGCTTCTTTTTGGCATGTGACTAGTCCAGATGAGGTTGATAAATTGAATGTCGTAGCTTCATTCTATCCGCTGGCATATTTCGCTGAGGAAATTGGTGGAGATTACGTGTCTGTTAGACAGCTCTTGCCCGATAATACAGAAGTCCACTCTTGGGAACCTTCTATATCCGACATTGTGGTTGTAGATGACGCTGATATATTGGTTTATAATGGTGCAAATGTGGACAACTGGTTCGAAGCAGATGTTCTGCCCTCCATAGATCAGAGTAATAAGGTCATTGTGAAGACAACTGAAGGTGTAGAGCTTCTTGAGACTGTAGCTGACGAGATCGTTGATTTAGTATTTTTTGGCTATAGTGGTGTTAGTTATGGATATTATGGGCATGAAAATGGACCTTTCGATCCTCACACTTGGATAAGCCCTTTTGTGGCAAAACAGCAAGCTCAGAAGATTCATGTCGCGCTAGTTCAGAAAGACCCGGAGCATGAACAATATTATGATGAGCGTTGGCAAGACTTGAAGGCAAGGTTCGAGCAGTTGGACGATGATTACATGACGGGGCTCTCGAACACACAAAGAGAAGTGATTTTTGTTACCCATGCTGCTTATGGTTACCTTGCTGACCGATATGGTTTCGATCAGCATGGCGTGATTGGATTGACTGCTGATGAGCAACCCAGTGCGTCTGTGATCGCCAATCTCGTGGAGATGATGTTGGATCTTGAGACCTATGTGATGTACATTGATCCATTGTACTCTGATGAATATGCTCAAACACTGAAAAACACGTTGGAAAGCAAAACTGGTCAGCCTTTCCAAGTTCTCACACTCTATTTTATGCTTGGTCCGGTTGAAGGCAAAGATTATTTCGATCAGCAGAAGGAAAACTTAAACAATCTAAAGCTGGGACTTGAAGCTTCGTCATAACTGAGCAAAACTGAAATGCAGGCGAATCCTAGGCTTAGGCGAGAGAATAAAATGGAAGAAGACACTTCTCCAGTGCTTGAAGTCAGAAACCTCTACGTATCTAGGTCAAAAGACTTAGTGATCGAAGACGCTAATTTCGCAATCCATCGTGGAGATTACGTTGGCATAGTAGGTCCTAATGGTGGAGGTAAAACAACTCTTCTCTTGGCCCTCCTTAAGCTCCTACCTAGAGAGAAAGGATTCATCCGCTTCTTTGGTGAGGATATAGATTCTTTCTCCCACTGGGAGCGAGTGGCATATGTCTCTCAGGATGTTATCAATTTTGACACCCATTTTCCTCTGACTGTCCGGGAGCTTGTGGCTTTAGGTCGAATTAACCCATCAAATTTCGGAAGAAGGTTCAGCCGAGAAGACCGGAGCGCAGTAGACAGAGCTGTGGGGTTCATGGATATATTAAACATTGCAGACAGAAGGATAGGTCAGTTGTCTGGAGGGCAGAAGCAGAGAGTTTTTGTGGCTAAAGCCCTAGTTAGAAACCCTAAGATACTTATCATGGATGAGCCTGTGACTGGAGTTGACGCTAGTACACAAGAGAAATTCTACAAGAGGCTGAGCAACCTTAACACTAGTAAAGGAATCACGATCCTCATAGTGTCTCATGATCTAGCAGCTGTGTTTTGCCGCATGTCAAAAGTGATGTGTGTGAACCGGGCCGTGAATGTCTCCGACATAACCGAAGACCTTGATCCGAATAAGGCTCTGCGATGGGCGTATGGAGAACACTTCCACTTTGTGTTCCACAAACATGAATGCCAGAGGATGTTTAATGATGAATGAGATAAACCTTCTAGAACTATCTATACTCAGGCTACTCAGCTACAAGTTCTTCCAATTTGCCCTTCTAGGGGGCACTATTGCAGCTTTGGCATGTGCGATCGTTGGTCTTTTTATCATACTGAGGAAAGAATCGATGATTGGAGATGGCATTGCACACATCTCATTCGGTGGCGTGGCTCTAGGTCTCTACTTGGGCATACAGCCGCTTGTAACCGCTCTAGCCTTATCGATATTCTCAGTGTTAGTCATCTCGTATATGAGAAGAAAAGGGTTAGCTCATTCTGATTCTGCTATTGCAGTGATGCTTGCGGTCGGGTTCTCCTCAGGGTTAGTAATCATAAGTTTGGCTGGAGGATTCAATGTAGAGCTTTTCAGCTACCTTTTTGGCTCTATACTCACCATTGACCAGATGGACCTCTTGCTAATCTCTCTTTTAGGGGCATCAGCTCTGATTTTCATTGGCGTATTCTACAAGGAGCTGCTGTCCATAACCTTTGATGAAGAGGCTTCAAGGCTCATGGGTATCCCAGTCGGGGCTCTTTCGATAGCTTTCAACGTGTTGGTGGCGGTGACAATAGTCTTATCCATTAAAGTTGTTGGTATGATACTTGTCGTAGCTCTGCTAGTGCTTCCAGGTCTCACTGCGTTGCAGCTTAATCTTTCTTTCAAGGGAACTACCTTTGCTTCTATAGTTTTTGGCATAATTAGTGTGTTAGCTGGAATATTCATCTCTGCATTGTATGACGTTGCCACAAGTGGCATCATTGTGTTTACAGCGGTTTGCCTCTATATTTTCGCAGCTATGTATAGAAGGCTGGGATGATGCCAACAACCATTGATGCCTGCCTTAATCCTGCTGGAACGGTCGAAGCATTGAATGTAAGATTGGAGTAACCCCAATGCAGGTCTCCAAGAAATTATACGTAACCGGTAGGGATGACTGGCGGACGTGGCTTGGGAAGAATTATGATGTCGAGAAAGGGATTTGGCTAGTTTTCTACAAGAAACATACTGGGAAACCCAGAATCTCTTATGATGATGCGGTTGAAGAAGCGTTATGTTTTGGCTGGATCGACAGTACTGTGAAAAGGATTGATGACGAGAAGTTCATGCGGAAATTTACACCTCGTAAAGGCAGGAGCAAATGGTCTAATATCAATAGGAAGAGAGCTCGAAAGATGATGAAGGAGGGGAAGATGACCGCGGCTGGATTGGCAAAGATTAGAGAGGCAAAGGATAACGGTGAATGGTTTAGAACCGCTTCGCCCCAGAAAGAACTTGTAGTTCCACCAGATCTACAAAAAGCTTTGATGGTAAACAAGAAGGCTCGAGACTTTTTCAACAGTTTAGCCAATACATATAGAAGGCATTTTGTTGGCTGGATTGCTAGTGCCAAAAGGAAGGGGACGCGGGAGAGGCGTCTTATTGAAGCTATTAAGCTCTTGGAGCAGAATCAGAAGTTGGGTATGAAATAGTGATCATGTTGGACTTTGATCTGCGTGTGCAAGATGGTTTGTTGCTTCTTACGATTCGACGTTCATGCACGCTCGCTCGTTGAGCAGCTAGGACTTTTCGAAATCGAATGTATACCACTAATTAAGTGTTGATTGGAAATTTCTCCCATCTACTTCCCTTTTTTTGGATTGTTTGGTTTCCGCACCCGTGTAGATTCTTTTAAGCATGGACTCTGGGAATCAGGGCGGGAAACCTACGTTTGAGTGCTTCATAAATTAAGTAGCCTCCAAATATGTTTAGGAAGCCTTGAATAAGGTTGAATACTCCTATAGAGGGGCTTAAGAGGAGGACTGAGTCGAATGGCATCTGATAGAAGTATGGTTGGATTATCAGATTTGCGAAAAACATGACAAGTAT
>DAOWHM010000045.1 GCA_030641425.1 Candidatus Bathyarchaeota archaeon
CAACTTCTCCTTTAGAGACTTCATTATATCTCTACCGGACCCGCCTGGCAAATCCACTCGACCAATTGAGCCAGCAAAAAGCGTATCCCCCGTGAATACGCTTTCTTTCCCTACAAGTGAAATACTTCCCGGACTGTGCCCTGGAGTATGCAAAACCTGCAAGGTAATCTCCCCAAATTCGACGAAATCACCATCCTTCAAAAAAGAGTCAGCGACAGGGGAAACAACACGAAATCCAAACATCATACTTCGTCTTATCCCTTCTTCAGTCAGCATATCTGCATCAAGCTTATGGATCAGGATTTTCGCATCGGTTGCCTTCTTTATAATTCCATTACCGCATGTGTGATCTGGATGACCGTGAGTGTTGATTATAAACTTCACATCCAGATCATTCTTTTTTAGAAGGTCCAAGACCTTATCAGTTTCATCTTGTCGTTCGAATCCAGGATCAACCACTACCGCCTCTCTAGTCTTATCACACCAGAGCACATAACAATTCGTAAGCACTGAGCCTACAATCAAGGTTTCCAATTGCATTTAGTGGGTCTTCCTCGACACAAACATTATTCACCCATAATAATAGATGTTCTCCAAAAACAAGACTGAAAATGGGAAGTGTATTATGTTTCTTGGAGAATTCAGTGTGACCGTGACTAAATCCTTGCATCGGCAGACCAATGCTTAAATTCGTTGACCCTGTAATACTTCAAAATGCTTTGAGTAGTCGAAACCTATGAATGAACACTCTTCACTTTCTGCTTCCGAATTTGATCGAATCCAACGCCTAGTTGATGAGCAATTCGATGTGGAAGAAGCTTTGATAGAGCATGCTTTTCCCACTTTTTACATTCGAATGAAACCTGACTCAAAGCGAGCCTTCACGAAGCTTCGAAAAAACCTGGCAACCATAGGCTTCATGCCCGTTCTAAGAAAGAGTGATGGACGGTGTGTGTTGAAGATTGCCGCGAAGCCGGTGGCAAAACCAAGTCGTTCTATCATTAACATAATGCTTCTCTTAGCCACTATCGTTTCTGTATTCATCACCGGATACTTCTTCTCTATCGGACTGGTGGCAAATGCGCCTAACTATGAACTAGATCCATGGGTTGGTGCTGCCAGTTTCACCATTGCTCTTTTGGGGATATTAAGTGTCCATGAGATGGCTCACAAAGTAGCTGCAAATCATCATGGTTTGAAAGCATCGATGCCATACTTTATCCCAGGACCTCCATCATTTCCCGGATTCGCGATTGGCATCGGAACATTTGGAGCCGTTATAGTGCAAAAAGAGACAGCACCAAACCGGGATGCATTATTCGATATAGGTGCTAGTGGCCCAATAGTCGGTTTCATTTTGGCAGTGCTATTCTCTGCAGTAGGTTTAGCAGTGTCTCCTGTGGTGCCTATGACAGAGCCTTCCACAGGGGGAATATCATCATTGCTCTTCTCTTTTCTAGTGCGTGTCACAGTGCCGGTGCCAGGTCCCGGATTGTATCTTGTCTATTTACACCCGGTAGCATGGGCTGGGTTCATAGGGCTATTTGTCACTTTTCTCAACCTACTGCCTACTGGAATGCTTGATGGCGGTCACGCTTTAAGAAGCATAACCAACAAAGATTTTACACGAACACTTTTTATTGGGGGTTCAATTTTAGCGCTTTTATTAACAGGACAGTGGGTGATGTTAGCCTTCATTCTTTTCCTCTCAACGTATAAGCATCCCGGTCCTTTGGATGATGTTTCGGGACTCTCTCTCAGCAGAAAACTAACTTCAATAGCTTTGATTTCGATGTTTTTCCTATGTCTGTTGCTCCCTCAAGATATTATCTGGAAAGTTCTCCAACTTCTCTAACTGTGTGTGAGCGCGCGACAAGACTTAGGATAAGTTACGAAAAGATGTGGACTGAAAGTCGACTGGTCAAGGCTCAGGTAGAGATTTGTGAGATATACATATACGCACTTTCCGATCGTCCAGCTTGAATTCATGCCAATCTATTTTGGAATCAGATGCGATTTCTTGAATAATAACCTTCTTGGATCGAACTAGTTGTGCCATTGTTTTCATATGTGGCTTCAGCAACTTGACGTTTCCAGGATCCAGCTGTGATAAGTAGACAGCGTCTAGAACTTCTATCGGTGTAAACCCAAGTTGCTTTCTTAGCGCTTGGATACGTCTAGCCAAATCACGCATCAGTCCTTCTCCAATAAGTATTTCATCACGGTCGATTACTAGCAACGCATATAAGTCGCCTTCAGATGCTGAACTTGCCTTTCTGTCGTCATCAGGTTCAAGGTCCTCAGGACTATTGACATATTCAACAGCTTTGACATTGGCAAGTTCAAGGAAAAGATCCTCTAGCGTCTTTACAGCGTTTTGTGCTTCTTCAGTTCCAGCTAACACTGCCTTCTCTAGGGGCCATCGACGCTTAAAATTAGCTTTCTGGCGAGCTGAATATGTCAATGAAACATACTTGAGGAGCGTGTCAAAGTCTTTCTCCATCTGTAGGTCCACTAGAGTTTCGTCGGCGGTTGGCCATTCCTCAAAGTTCACGGATTCTGATGGATTCTCCTCTAGTGTTCTATGAACCAGCTGGTGCATTGCTTCACACAGAAAGGGTGTGATTGGGTTGAGGAGTAAGTTTACTGTCTTTAGAGTTTGCCATAGTGTGGCGTAGATTGTGAGTCTACGATTGCGTGTTCTCTTATCATCGCTCCAAAGTTCATGTCTTACCATTGGAACGTATTGGCGGCTTAGAGAGTTTACAACGAAATCCTCTAACTCTGAGAGAACAACGTTGAATTCGCAACTTTCCAGTTTCTCAGTGACTTTTTCCGTCAGACTTTGAAGCTTTGAGAGTAACCAGCTATCCGGCGGCGTCAATGTCTGTTTCGACTTTGCCCATGCCAATGTATGTTTGTACGGGTTGTATCTGTCGTACTCAGCGTTCTGTATAAAGAAACGGTATAGATGATACAGGGTGCTTAAAACCTGATAAGGTCGCTTGTTAAGTTCTTTTGCGTCGAAACTCATAGAATCAATTGGTGAGCATTTTCGCATCATGTAGAAACGGAAGAGGTCGGCTGAGTGCTCACCTAATACTTTGTTAGCGTCTATGACGTTGCCGAGGCTTTTGCTCATTTTTCGTCCTTTCTCGTCCAAAGCGTGACCGTAGAAAAGGAATGCTTTGTATGGAGCTTCGGCTTTTCCTGTGAGTATTACATGTTCGAGTAGTAGGGTGTTTGCCCAACCGCGGGTTTGATCGATGGCTTCAACGAGGAAGTCAACTGGTACGAAGTTCTTGAACTCATCATCAGAGAATCTTGCGTATGGGGCGGCGCCGCTGTTGTGCCAAGTATCTAGTACAAAGGGTTCTCGAATCATCTTTCCGCCACACTTTTCGCATTCCAGCAGGACTCGGTCTATCCATGGTTTGTGCAACTCAAAATGACCTTTGGGATATTCTTTGGCCTTTTCTAGCAATTCGTCTTTTGTTGAGATGAGTATTTTATGCTCACATTGCGAGCATTTCCAGATTGGGAGAGGGGTTCCCCAAACTCTTTCTCGGGAGAAACACCATGGTTTGCCTTCGCGGAGAAACGCTAGGAAGCGGTTTTTTGGGGGTTGGTAATAGTATTTTACTTTGTTGGCGGCTTTGACGATTCTGTCGTTGATCTTGTTTGTCCAGAGGTAGTATTCTCTTCTTGCGAACCATATCAGCTTGTGGCGGGAACGCCAGCATATTGGATATTCATGGCGAATCTTCTTAACTGAAACCAGCAGATTCCTTTTCCGTAGTTCTTCGACGACGACTTTATCTGCGTCTCTCGCGAACAAATTGGCGAACATGCCTGCGTCTTCGGTGAAGTTGATTTCATCATTATAAGGTACGTAGATGGGAACTCCGCGTTTCTGTGCCACGGCAAAATCGTCTTCTCCATTTCCAGGGGCAAGATGGACGACTCCGGTTGCAGTTGTTACGTCCACGAACTCTTCAGAGACAACTGTGTGAACTATGTGGTGTCCATCGAGTTCTTGCTGTTTGGGAATTCCTGATAAGAAGGGGTAATCGTATTTCAAGCCTTCCAGTTCTCTACCAACTATTGTCTCAACGACTTTGTAGTTGGAGATTCCAAGCTCCTGCATTGTTGGCTCTACGCGTTGTTTCACCATAATCCATGTCTCGTCTTCCACCTTGACTTTAGCATATTCTGCACTTGGATGCACAGCTAACATTAAATCTGTGACTAGTGTGAAGGGCATTGTAGTCCATATGAGGAAGTATTCCCTCTCTGTCTTGGCGACTTTAAATTTGAAGTAGAGGGATGGATCTTCAACTTCTTCGTATCCCATGCCAACTTCAGCGTTACTGAGTGAAGTTTGGCAGTGAGGACAGTATGCCACAACATAGTAGCCTTCACCCAGCAATCCCTGTTCCCAAGCACGTTTGAGGTACTTCCACTCCCGCTCTATGTATTCATCAAGATACGTCCAGTAGGCCTTACGGTCGTTAATGAATACTCCAGCTTTTACGTCAGCATCGTGCCATGCAGTGTAGTACTTTTTAATAGCTTTCTTACATTCCGTTACGAATCGTTCTTCGCCAACCCGTTCAAGCAGGTCCTTCTTGTTTTTCACACCTAGTTGCCGTTCAACTTCAAGTTCAACCGGCAATCCTTGGCAATCCCAACCAGTCCAGAAAGGGATGTAGAAACCTTGCATCGACTTCCATCGGTAACGCAAATCCTTCATGATTCTACCACGAACGTGGCCTACGTGGGGGTACCCATTGAGTGTTGGAGGGCCCTCAACATAGCCTAAGAAACCTCTGTTGTTTTTGAGTCGAAGTTCTTCCAGCTTTTCCGCTATTTGGTTCTTCTCCCAGAAGGCATGAACTTTTCTTTCGAGCTCAAGCGGGTTATAGTTTGAAGTGAGCCATCGTTTAGAATCAGCTTCGAATTTGACGGTCACCTTTCATTTACACATCCCGCCAATCCTAGAAAAGCTCCTTCCCGCATTTAACTCTTTTGAACCAATACTTCAAAAACGAAACATTCGTCTCACACAGATTCTCGAATTTTTATGTGCGTGCGCTTAAAATGGGCAGGGTTGGGGTGGTTTTCCAGTTGGAGTTGAGTACATTGTGAAAGCCCTACAAAGATGTTTTCGTGCCGTCGAAGTTCCTTTTGAATTGTCCAAATTCTGCCTCAACTTCTTTGAGTTGTCTATCTGTGAAAATAGGTCCGTCGACGCATACGCGATATTTGCCAATCGTGCAGCTGCCACATAAACCTACGGCGCAGCGCATGAGTCTCTCCAGACTCACCTGTAGAGATGTTTCATGTTTCCGCGCTAGTCTGAAGATTTTGAGCAG
>DAOWHM010000070.1 GCA_030641425.1 Candidatus Bathyarchaeota archaeon
ATGATAGTCCAAGCCGTCTCGCGCGCGCAAGGAATAGAAAAAAGAGGGGAGTTTGCGCATGCATGCATAAAGCATACATCATATATCTACATACATACTTTGTCCGCGTTTCTACATAATCTTTATATTTTATGATACGATCACATTATGTATATGTCCAGAAGGAGACATATTGTAGTCAAGTACAACAAAAATACAGGAAGATAAAAAGTTGAAGACCTTCATCAAATCAAAAAGCGGAACAACGAAAGCATTAGGAGTGTTGATGCTGGTAATAGTCACCATTGCATCAGGTTTCATGTTCCTGAATTTCGTTACAAATAACGTCGACTCAATGAAAACAGTCTTTAACACTCAAATGAAAAATTTGCTCCTTGACCACTTCTCTGCAAATATAACTCACATAGTCATATTCCTAAAAAACACAGCCAACAATGTCGTCGAAATCGCCCAAGCATATGTGAACAACATACTTGCAGTTCTCCAAGAAGGAAAAGCAATCATCGCACCTCTAACAACTGGAATCGCAACCATTATAGGATCTTTCAAAGAAGGTAACACATATGAAATAAAACTCGGTAATTTTCTTAGCGTCGACCTTAGCTTCACAGTAACAATCTAAAAATACCAACATCTTTTTCCATCACGGCATACATGCCTCGCCAATAAATAATGCATAGGAAACTATTATCGGTTCCGAAAGAATCTTCTATCCAGTATACTTCTGATGAGCCGTTGATAGATACCAAATGCACGAGGAAAAAATGGGGTTGTGCGGGAGAAATCTCCAGGAGATGCACTAAACGTCTATATAAGCAGTATTTTTCCAGCGTTAAACTATATCCTCACTTATATTCACGGCATTTATCATCATTGTATGACCAACTGGAGTTGGTAAGCCACAAAAAAAGAATAGGCCCAAACACCAGTTGCTGTATTATTAAACCCAAAGAATACTTCAGTTTGAGTTCTTATATCATAGTGTGGATTTCCCCCCCCCCAACAAAAAAAACGGGACCCATGCAGGTTGAGCAAACTTGGTAAAATACAATGCCTATGTTGAAGAGATGCACAAACATGCAGAGGCCAGCATTAGACTAATATCAGAGATCCCCAAAATCGAGCTTCACCTCCATCTAGAAGGAGCGATTCCTCTAAGCACTCTCTTTGATCTCATCAAGAAACGAGGAGGGGCCCCTTCAATCAGCTCTCTTGAAGATTTAAAGAAAAAGCTCACCTACCGAGATTTCTCTCACTTTATTGAAGTATGGACTTGGAAGAACACTTTCATTCAAGAAGAGAGAGACTTCGAAGAGATCACCTATCATGTGCTACGCTCATTGAGTAAACTAAATGTCAAATATTTAGAAGCGTTCTACTCACCGGGGGACTATTTAAGGCAAGGATTGTCAGTGCCGAAGATTACGGAGTATGTTATTAAGGGAAAAGAAAAAGCGTACTCGGATTTCGGCATTCGAAGCGAGTTAATTATTGATCTAATCAGAGATCATGGACCTAAAGTAGGCATGCAGCGACTGGATGAAGTGACGCCTTATCTCCATAAGGGTGTGATAGGCATCGGCATTGGCGGAAGTGAACAAACTTTTCCAGCTGGCCCCTATAGAGACCTTTATAGAGAAGCTAGAAGGCGAGGTTTCAGACTAACAGCTCACGCGGGCGAAGTAGCAGGACCAGTATCAATTTGGGCTGCTATAAGAAAACTAAAATGCGAACGAATCGGTCATGGAGCGAGAGCAAATGAAGATCTTCAGCTTTTGTCGTTCCTGAAGAAAAGTCAAATCCCCCTCGAAATGTGCGTAACAAGCAACGTGAAGACAAATGTCTTCAAATCCATAAAGTCTCACCCAATAAAGCAATACTACAACAATGGATTGATGGTCACTGTAAACTCTGATGACCCAACGATGTTCAACACTACCATAACGCAAGAGTACCTCCAATTAGTGAATGAATTAAACTTTTCACTTCAAGACATCAAACAGCTTACACTTAATGGCATCGAAGCATCTTTCATGCCCTACGAGATGAAAGAGAAGATGGAGCACAAATTTCATGAAGAGTGGGAAAAACTGCTTGACAAATATTCCAACAGCACTGTTACTGTGTCAGATAAATGAAGGCACTGCTTAAATCTATTCCCACCTACGATTAATGCAAGCTGTATGAGGGCTCTTCTCAAAATCTCGCACAATTCTTAATAAACCCAGTAGTACCCTACAATTCTATGAGAAGGTTCATCTTTTCGGAACGTGAACGACGGTTACTGGAGAACTTCCTTGCAAACACAAACAGCAGTAAGGATGCAGCAGTGACAATGGTCCTTCAGAAGATTAAGAAATACAGAGTATTGTTTGAGGATGTGTATCTTTATCTCCAGGTGAGAAAGACTATGACTGATTTATAGCATGCACGCCATAACAATGATTTGAAAGGATTTAGAAAATGTGAAATGTTTAAAATGTGGGCACACGTGGAAAAGAAGTAAGCTTACTGAGTATGTATCATTTCTCGCTAAATGCCCAAAATGTAGTTCAAGATCATTAATGAGATACTAGTAGCAAGCAAAAAGCGCTCACAGATACAACCATTAATAGTTGAAAAGACAAAATAAACAGTGAAAACGTTAAGGAAATGGCTGTTCACGAAACGCTCAAGGGCTTGAGAGTTATCTACAAGCTCGAAACCGTATAGTCACGATAAATAGAAGCAGGAAAACTTGAGGAAAAACCTTCAAAGACCCTTTGCTTAGTGAGTTCTGCAAAAGACTTATAGTTTTAGGTAGCCACTAAGACTATTCCTTTCATTAAAAATGAGGTAAGAAAAATTGAGTGATGTTGCTATTGTCGGTGTTGGGTGCACCGGTTTCAAGTCGGTGACACCTGACGTTTCATACAAAGAGATGATGTTCGAAGCAGCCACTAGGGCTTATCAAGATGCAGGGAACATTAGTCCACGAAAAGACATTGACGCCTTCATTTCAGTTGCTGAAGACTACTGGGAAGGAATCAGTATATTTGACGAATTCGTCCCAGACCAACTCGGTGCGGTGATGGGTCATCTATTCACAATCTGCGGAGACAGTATTATCGGACTATCCACAGCCTACATGCTAATAAAGACGGGATACTTCGACGTTGTAGCATTGGAGTCCCATGGCAAACCATCAGACCTACTCACACTCTATGATGTTGTTTCCTTCGCAATGGATCCAGTTCTCAACAGACCTCTAGGAGGACATCCCTTCTATGTTGGAGGGATGGAGATGAACCGTTTCCTCTGCGAAACAGGCAACACCAAAGAACAATGTGCAATGGTAGTGGCAAAAAACAAAGGAAACGCGCTGCCAAATCCCTACGCAGCTTATGGAGCGGACATAGAAGTTGAAGATGTACTTTGCTCCAATCCATATTTCTATCCTTTAAACAGACTAGACATCAGCCAACCAGCAGATGGAGGCATTGTCCTGGTGCTAGCATCTAGCGAAGTTGCTCACAAGCTAAACGACAATCCAATATGGGTAAGAGGTGTTGGCTGGATCTGCGAGACACCTTCCCTAGAAACACGATGTTGGAGCGAAGCAATCTACGCCAGAATGGCTGCTCAAATGGCCTATAAGAAGGCAGGGATCAACACTCCCAGCCGAGAAGTTGACTTTGCAGAGGTAGATGACATGTTCTCCTACAAAGAACTTCAACACATGGAAGCTCTACGGCTCTGCGGAAAGGGACAAGCTGGCAAACTGACTGAAGAAGGAGTAACTAGAATCGACGGCGATCTTCCCATCAACCCCTCAGGAGGTATGTTAGGGATGGGTTGGCCTCTAGAAGCATCTGGCATGCAACGCTTGTTAGAAGTCGTATTGCAGCTGAGAGGAGAGGCAGGAAGCAGACAATTGCCAGACGTAGAAGTTGGCGTAGCCCAGTCATGGCGTGGAGTTCCAACAACCACAGGCGCAGTTGCAGTATTGAGTAATTGTTAGAGGTGAATGGATATGTTTGGAAAGAAAAGAGTTGCAGTAATAGGCGCAGGCATGACCTTGTTCAGGAGAACCTTGAAGGAAACAGGGAAGGAGCTTGCTTGGGAAGCCAGCAAAATGGCATTAGATCAAGCTGGTCTTGAGCTTAAAGACATAGACAGCGTCGTCATGGGAACTGCTCCAGACGCATTCGATGGAGTTCACATGAAGGGAGAATACTTAGCTGATGGTTCAGGAGCATACCGAAAACCTTACTCACGGGTGTTCGTCGGCGGAGGAACAGGAGTCTTCGCAGTTGATGCAGGTTGGTGGCATATTGCTTCAGGTCAGTTCGACACTTGTCTAGTAGTGGCCGAGGAGAAGATGTCTTCCTGTTATCCCCACCCAGCGTACGCATTCACAACAATCTTCGACCCAATCTACGCCCGACCATTAGGAGTAACATTGATTTGGATATTCGCCCTCGAAATGCACAGGTACATGCATGTTCATGGCATTAAGAAGGAGGAAATAGCGCTAGTATCAGTGAAGAACAAAGGGAATGCTCTAGATCATCCTTGTGCTCAACTCGCTGCTAAAATCACCGTGGAAGATGTCCTCAACTCAGAAGTATTATGTTATCCCGTTCAAAGACTCGACATCAGCCCAACAAGCGATGGCGCCGCAGCATTAGTCTTAGCTTCTGAAGACGTAGCCAAGAAAGTCACGGACAACCCTGTCTGGATAGATGGGGTAGGATGGTCCATTGACAGTACTTACTGGACAAACCGTGACCTCTACTATCCCAGATACGTGCAGAGTGCTGCTCAGATGGCTTACAAGATGGCAGGAATCAAGAACCCACCAAAAGAGATTGACGTAGCAGAAGTCTATGACCCCTTCGACTACAAAGAACTACACCACATGGAAGGCTTAATGCTCGCACGCAAAGGACAAGCACCTAAATTGACAGCTGATGGAGTGACTCAAAGAGACGGAGACCTACCAATTAATCCATCAGGTGGACTCCTCGGCGTCGGCAACCCAATTGCGGCAGCTGGAACCATGAAATGCTGTGAAATCTTCTGGCAACTTCGAGGTGAAGCAGGTAAGAGACAGGTCAAAGGCGACCCAAGAACCGGACTAGCTCAAGCATGGGGTGATCTGATGCAATACGGCTCGGTCGTCATAATGAGGAGCTGAAACAGATGAGTGAGAAGATTAAACATTTCCCAGGCGAACAAGTGAAGAACATAGATGTCAAGGAAGGTAGAATACCAGCTGTGAGACATCGACCCAACGCCAAATACTTGTGGAGCGCTGGTATAGCAATGAGTAGATTCTTGGAAGGACTGAAGAAAGGTAAAATCGTGGGAGCCACATGCAAGAAATGTGGTCGAATTATGGTTCCGCCTAGAGCGTTCTGTGAGCAATGCTTCAAGCCAGTCGATGGATACGTCAACATAAAAGACACAGGCACGATCAACACGTACTCAGTTTCTTACGTAGCTGGAGACGCTAGCCGCATAAAAGAGCCAATCCTCGTAGCAATAATTGATTTAGATGGAGCTTCAGAAGGAATGGGAATTCTTCACATTCTCGGCGAAATCGACGATTGGAAGCAGATTAAGTTCGGAATGAAAGTTAAAGCGGTATGGAAACCTTCCGAAGAAAGAACTGGCAGTATCAAAGACATCAAATACTTCCGACCACTCCAGGAGGTCTAAACATGGCAACTGAGAAAATTTTAGATGTAAGAAGAATGACTCATTGGCCAGGGCATATGGAAGCAGACTACATATACACATTGGGTATTGCTGGCGAAAGATTCTTCAGAGAAATCAAAGAGAACGGGAGAATCTCAGGGGCGAAATGTAAACAATGCGGACAGATCTTTGTTCCCGCAAGGCTCTACTGCGAGAAATGCTTCGACAAACTCACTGAGTGGGTGGACATTGGTACAAAGGGCAGAGTATACACTTTCACAGTTGCCTACGTAGACATCAAAGGAGAAAAGCTTGAGGAACCTATAATATATGCTTTGATAAAGTTCGATGGCACTGTGGGAGGTCTCGTGCACAAACTAGGCGAAGTCGCCCTCTGCGATCTGAGAGTTGGCTTGCCAGTGGAAGCAGTTTTCAAGCCACAGCCTGATAGAACTGCAAACATCAACGACATCAAATACTTCAAGCCAGCAAAATAGACAGCCAATCGTCTCCCTCCCTTATCACATTTTTTAATTGCATGCATGCATAGTTTAATGTTACATTCACTAGTGCGCGCACCTCATATGTGCACTTATTTCTGCTGATGCAATTATTTCAGCTGTAGGAACAAGGGGAAAACTATAGATTAATATCGGAAAACTCCCTAAGAAAGCCTTCATTAATACTAGGTGTAAAATAGCTGGAGAAGCAGTTGATTATGGTGAAAATTAAGGTTATACTTCTCACTGGAAGGACTATCGATCAAGGAACTTCAAAGGAACACGGGAAGCTCTCAAAGGAACACGAGGAGAAAGTGGCTATCTGCGAAGTCGACTCAAGCGACTTGAAGAAGCTCGCTGCGAAAAAAGACTCAAACGTGAAGGTCTCATCAAGATATGGATCAGTGGTCGTGAAGGCTGTTGAATCGAAGAGGGGTCCTCACCCTGGGATAATTTACATGCCTTATGGGCTTTGGGCGAATATGATAGTTGACCCTCATACTCATGGCACTGGAATGCCATCTTTCAAAGGGATACCTGCCGAACTTGAAGCTGCTCCAGAAGAGTGTGTAATGTCCATTCCATTACTCTTGGAAAGAACTTTCGGGAAGAAGCCGAAATGACCCTTGTCAAAAACGTAACGTGTCCAATCTGTGGAACTCTCTGCGACGACCTTGAACTGGAAGTTGAAGGGAACTCCATAATTGATGTCAGAAACGCATGTGCTATTAGCGAAGCAAAATTCTTGAATTTCAACGACCCCAAACACCGCAACATGAAACCTCTCGCGAGGAAAGATGGAGAACTGATTGAGGTTTCACTGGAGGAAGCCATTGAGAGAAGCGCCCGCATCCTCGCTGAAGCTTCATACCCCATTCTCTATGGTTGGAGCTGTACAAGCTGTCAAGCTATTCGCGTGGGAATCGAATTAGCTGAAGAAGTTGGTGGAGTAATCGACAACACTTCAACTGTGTGTCACGGACCTTCAATACTGAGCATTCAGAACGTAGGAATACCAACCTGCACTCTCGGTCAGATACGTCACCGAGCAGACTTGATTGTGTACTGGGCAAGCGATCCTTACAGTGCTCATCCACGCCACATAGAACGCTACACTTCGTTCTCAGATGGGCGTTTCCAAGAAAGCGAGTGGGAACATTATGTTGCACGCTTGCGAGGTATACTGGGTAAAAAGAGAATTAGCAGGGCTTCAGCGAGAGTCTTGATGCATGAAATCTCAATTCCCGCTATAACAGGTCTAAAACTACCGCCAAAATTTGAAACCAAGAAGAGAAAACTCATCGTTGTAGATGTTCGCAAAACACGATCAGCAGAGATTGCTGACTTCTTCATTCAAGTTGAACCGAACAAAGACTTTGAACTACTTCAAGCCCTCCGTCTCCTAGTGAAAGATGAAGATCTCGAAGTGGACAAAGTTGGAGGAGTTCCCGTTGACCTCCTAGAAGACGTAGCAGACACACTAATCAGCTGCAATTTCGGAGTCTTCTTCTTCGGAGTTGGCCTAACTATGAGCGCAGGCAAACACCAAAACATAGACGCTGCAATAGCGCTGACGAAAGATTTGAACTATCGCACAAAATTCGCCATCATACCAATGAGGGGACATTTTAACGTCGCGGGCGCAAACATCGTTTCCACATGGCAAACGGGCTACCCCTTTGCAGTAGACTTCTCCCATAACTACCCTAGATACAACCCAGGAGAGACATCTGTAGTAGATATACTTCAACGCGATGAAACCGATGCAAGCCTTATCATCGCGTCAGACCCTGTCTCCAATTTTCCAAGATCTGCAGTCCAAAACCTTGTTAAGAATCCTATGATAGCCATCGACCCAGTAATCTCCCCAACAACAATAATGGCTGATGTCGTAATACCATCTGCCTTTGTTGGGATCGAAGCGGAAGGGACTGCTTATCGCATGGATCGTGTTCCCCTGCCAATGAAGAAAGTCGTGGAGCCACCAAAGATCTGCCTTACAGATGAAGAGATTCTGCAAAGAATCCTGCTTCAGGTGAGACGTATTAAGCAAACTGGAGGGAAGGCATAATTATGAACGAACTTCTGATCAAGAACGGCTTCGTCTATGATCCTTTAAACAGAATAAATGGAGAAATTATAGACATCGCAATCTGCGATGGTAAGATAGTCAAGGAAGTGAAGAATGGAAAGTCGATTGACGCTTCAGGAATGGTGGTGATGCCAGGAGGTGTCGACATACATTCTCACATCGCAGGAGCAAAAGTCAATGCAGCTCGACTGTTACGTCCGGAAGATCACTATAAAGATGTTGAGCCAAAGACAGCACTTACGCGATCAGGAGTAGGTTATTCGATACCTTCAACCTTCACAACCGGTTACCGTTACGCTAGGATGGGTTGGACCACCGTTATGGAACCAGCGATGCCCCCTTTGAAGGCTAAGCACACTCATGAGGAGTTGAATGACACACCAATGGTTGACAAAGGTGCATATCCTCTCCTTGGAAGCAACTGGTTCGTGCTGGAATACCTTAGAGCAAAGATGTATAACGAATGCGCTGCCTTCGTTGCTTGGATGATGAACGCGACTAA
>DAOWHM010000090.1 GCA_030641425.1 Candidatus Bathyarchaeota archaeon
GCGTTCGCACATTTTTGAAAATTAAGATTGCTATGATTAGTATACCGGATGCAATTATCAACCGCCATATCGCTATAGAGATTGTGTTTATGTCAGGTAATAGACGAATTAGGATCGCTGCGGTTCCGAATAGCATTCCGGCTGTAAGTCCCTCAAGTAGAGAGGTTTTTCGAGTTTTCTCAGTCATTGGATAATGCTCAACTAGATTTCAGCTGCAACCGTACTTACGTTGGCTTCTTTTGCTAATCGGATTACATGTTCAGCTTTTTCAGCGAAGGCTTCATTGTGAGTCACTGCTATTATTTGTTCTATTGCTTTCATTCGCGCGATTGCTTCTGCGAGACGATCCACTGAGCGATCTTCTCTGCCTAGGCTTTCAGTTGGTTCATCTAGTAGGAGCATGTGGAGTCCATGACCTCTTCGAGCTTGCATGATGAGTTGTCCCAGAGCGAATCTGTAGGCAAAAGCTAAGAGAGTACGCTCTCCTCCAGAGAGATATTGAACTTCTCTTTCGTAGCCCGTTTGGCTTTTGATGTAGGGCGTGTAGGTTTCATCAATGTGCACGTTTAATCCATAATCTTCCTCGCCAGCAAGGTTGTCTATTGTCTGTTGGACCATTCTTTCGAGAATTCTGACAAATTCCGTGCGTAGTTTGGGTTGTATGCTTCGGTATGCGTTTCGGATGCTATCAATAATCTCAAGTAGTTTCCTGGTTTTATGCACTCTTTCCGCTTTCTGTTGAGTGCGTTCAAGGCGTTCCTTGAGGTCTTCGATCTTTAGGGCTATGTCTTGTTTGCGGCTTTCGTTGAGTCTAAGCTTTGTCTTGACTGCGAAGACTTGGTTAGTGGCTGCATCGTGAAGTTTTCGTGCTGCTTCTAGTTCCGACAAATCGAACTTCGAGATTTCCATACGAATCTTGCCAAGTTGATCTCGTAGGGTTTTTTCTCGCAGTTGTTGCTCTTCAAATTCCTTTTCGAGTTTTTCTTTGAACTCTTTTTCTTCGTTAAGTCGTGTCTTCGCATCTCCGATCCTTGGAAGGTAGGCCTTAAAATCTAAGACTGCCTTGTTGACTATACCTCTTAGTTTATTCAGTTCTTGGATGTTTCGAGCGAGCTCAAGAAGCCGTTCTTCTCTCTCTCTGTTCTCGTCCTCGATATGTTTTAGCATATGGGCTTTGTAGTCTTCAGGCAGAGATTGTAAACATAGTGGACACCTGTTTTCTTTTTGAAGTTTAGAAGTTCTTTGATTGGAGGTTCTTCCTTCTTTCCTTGCAGTTTCTTGTTCGGCTTTTATATTTGTGATTTGATCATCAAAAAAGGAGAGTTTGCGGTTGAGGTCTTCAACTGATGCGTCTGGTGACAGATTGATTGTCTTAAGTTGTTTTCTTCGCGATGCCAGTTGAGCTTCGAAACTTTCAATGCGTTGATTCAACTCGTGTAGGGTTGTAGATTTTCTTTGGATATCATCTGCTAGGTGATCCGATCTATCCTCTGAGTTTGCTATGTTGGTTCTGAGTTCAGTCTCTTTCCGAAGTAGTTTCTCAGTCACTTTTCTCAGTTGCTCTAAGTTTTGCAGCTGTGTAGCAGTGTTCTGCAGTATGTCTTCTTCTTCCTGCAATCTATCGGTTAACTTCAAGATTTCGCTTTCAAGAATTGAGAAATCCTTAATCGTATTGTGATAGTCAGCTTCCAGTGTATCTAGCCCAAGGACGTCGGGATCCTTTTCAAGAGTTCTCCTTTCTCCCTCATACTCTCTTTGAATACCACGCATATTGTTCCAAGCGATCTCGTAGTCACTCAGCCGAAAAAGCTGATCCAGTCTCTTCTGTCGCTCTCGAGGAGTCAAATCAAGCAATTTCTTAAGATGTTCTTGCCTGACCCAAACAACTTCGCGAAAAATCTCCTTGTCCAATCCTGTTATGGACAGCAACTGTTCAGCGACAGCTTCCTTTCTCATGCTGGCAATCAACTTGTTTTCTTTGTAAAGGTTTAAATGTTCAGCGTCCTGGCTTATTCCCTTAGCAGTTCTCTTCAACCCTCGCTCAATTCTGTAGGTGCTGCCATTCACCAAGAATTCGACGACAACTTTGCCTGAATCCTCTCCTTCACGCAGCAGATAATTGTAACTTCTAGCTAGAGGGTCTCCGAAGAACGCGAAGTCTATGGCAAAGAGAATGCTGGATTTGCCAGCTCCTAGACCTCCAACCAAGCAGTTGAATCCTCTCTTGAAGTTGATTCTTGATCTTCCGTGGGAGCGGATGTTCTCCAGAGTCACAGCTTCAATCTGCATTCAGGTACGCCTCCAACATTTCTCTTACCTTCTCTTCGTCTTTTCTCGTTAGGGGATCGATGATCTCTACGGATAGACGTGCGATTTGTTCAGCTTCACTTTTAGAATGGTGTTCGGAGAATATGTGAAGGAAATATTCGAAGGCTTTAGTTTTTAGATCCTTAAGTTCGCCCTCAAAGATTGCTTGCACAATTTCTTCCGGCATCGCCGTTTCCGTCAAGCGAATGATTGGGTGAACCAAGAGAGCCCTGCTACCAGCATTTCGAATTCTCACCATATCGATGTCACCCCGACTAGCTTCAGATGGCAAGAAGCCCTTCAAGACGGGTACAATTATAACTCCTTCTTCGTCAACCTCCTCAACCCTGTGAGCTACAGTCTCAGTAATTTTGGTCGGCGTCATCCCACTATAATCATCTTCGAGAATTAGAAATGGACGCTGGTTTTCCAGTTTTATACTCTCGGATGTTATTTTCCCTCTTTCGTTCACCTGAACGTAATTGAAGCCTTTGTTGAGTTTTGCATCGTCATAGTACACTGACTCTGTGGAACCACTGTATACAAGAACACCGTTTTTGAAGTGAAATTTTGTTGGTTTATGGACATGTCCCCCGGCGTAGTAGTTGAAACCTTCTGGAATCAGCTCTGGAGGGGCTTCAGCTTCCATTTGCGGGGGTTTTAAGCTGGGTAAGTCTAAAGCCATGTGGAAGACAAAAATGTTGAATAGTGCGGGGTCGGGGGATGGTTGATGTTCTTGATAGAATTGAGGTAGCTGTTCTTCTGTCTTTCGCCTTGATCTAAAGTTTGGCACTCCGTAGACGTAGCATTTTTCGTTCCTCCAACACGCTCCCTTATGATGAGGTAGGTAGTACAGCAAGTCTGCAGCATCTAGCGGAATAAGAATTGTTCCTGTTATCAAGTTTGGCGCGGAGTCATGGGAACCATCAACAGTGAGAACGGGGATGCTTGACTCCCGAAGGCGACGAAAACCCTTGATCGCCACTTCCAATGTAGCATTGCTGGGTCTCGCTTGGTGGAAGATGTCCCCTGCAATAATCATGAAATCTGGCTTCAGCTCAATCGTCTTCTCAACAGCTTCTAGGAAAGCTCTGTTGAAGTCTTCGCGGCGCGTCTCCAAACCATATTGAGCATAACCTAGATGAACATCCGCTAGGTGAACGAAGCTTAAAGGCTTCAATTCTCTAAGTCTCCTTCTTCCGTTAACTTCTAGATGTTTTGTTTCTTTTAAGTATGAGAGAAGGGTGAAAGTGTTCTTTTCCATCCCTTTGACCTTCTGGGGAGTACCCCAAATCCTTAAATCGTTTCCACACGATTATTCATTGGCAAGTTGGGAGTGATTAGGGGAAACTAATAATGGGACCATTATTCAAAAAGAAGA
>DAOWHM010000015.1 GCA_030641425.1 Candidatus Bathyarchaeota archaeon
TATATCCCACCTTACTCAAAGAGCTCAGGACTTAGAAGAGTCCATATGGAGTTCCCAGGTGGTATGCTATTGTCGTTTACAGACGATGATGTTACTGTGAAGGCTGGAAAAACGACGCTTAAGCTTAATCGAGATGGAGACATTCAAATTGAGTCTAATGCCAAGGTTAACGTAGAGTCTCAAGGGGATATGTCATTCTCTGCTCAAAATATTAACATTGAGAGTCAACTAGATATGTCATTTTCAGCTGGTGGCACCATCAGCATGGGTAGTGGATTAAACTTAGAAATGAAAGCAGGTACTAGTGCGAAAATCGTGGGGGGTACCACAATAGATGTTGAGGCGTCTTTACCGTTAACACTTAAGGGTGCAATGGTTAATATTAATTAATGATTGAGGTGTTGTATTGAGACCTGTATTTTGTTCAACTTGTTATATAAATGAAAAAAATACTGGATCCAAATGTTTACGGTACAATTCTCTATTATTCTGGTCTCAACGACTGAACAGATTTGTTCAAAGAAAAAAGATTTGGACACTCAAAAAAAGTGTTTGATACTTGGTGATATTTGAAATGTCAAAAGATCTGCTTGGATGGGACTTAAAGTTAGTAGATGAAGAATTGGGTAGCGACTTAGATATTAGTTTCACAGGAGACTTAGCAAAAGTTGGTGAAGAGTACAATTTAGGACAGGCCATAGTTAATAGACTCAGGACAAGACCAGGAGAACTAGCAGATCTTGGTCACTCTCAATACGGCTCACGATTATACGAACTCATAGGAGAACCCAATAACGAAAGGACAAGGGGACTCATCAGGTTGTACACGCAAGAGTGCATAGCACAAGATCCAAGGGTTGAAGAGGTAGTGAGTGTACGTATAGAGGTGCCCAAAGAAAACCCTAATCGAATTAACATTTACATGTCTGTTCTACCGAGGGGTAAAACGACAATCTTGAACATAGTATTTCCTTTCTATTTAGAGGTGGAGTAATTGGCTTTTACAAGGAGATCGTATGAAGAGATTAGAGACAGCATTCTTTCTCAAATAACCAAAGGCATAGTCAATGAGAAACACGTTTACGAACCAAACAGAAACAAGTACAAGTTAGTGAACACCCCTGCGATGGAGATCGTTAAAGTAGAGGGGATGTTTGGTGGGGTTCATTATTCATTCTTGTCAGGTGAGGACTATCAGCAGACAGGTGATTTCCTTGAGTGGGTGACAGAAGGAGATAAACCAGATGATGGGACTGCCTTCTTTGTAAACTACACATTTGGTGGACCGACCGGAATTACAGACATAAACCCGGGAAGCGTGGTTAGAACGATAGCTGAAGCTGTAAGCCGAGAGATAGATTTCCTCTACGCACAACTCAACCACGTCTACTTTGCCGGTTTCATTGACACTGCTCGCGGTAGTGCTCTTGATCTTGTCGTTTCAATTCTTGGTGTAGAACGTAAACCAGCGGAGCACGCAACAGGCAAGGTCATATTTGGGAGAAACACTGAGCCAGGTGAGATCAGTATAGAAAACGAGACTCAAATTCAAGATGGAAAAGCATCCTATGAACTCAAGAACACTCCTGTGAAGAGCATTGTTAAAATTGAAGGATTATTAGACGGAGAATTACACTCATTTGAAGAGGGCGTCGATTATTATTTGTCCAATAACGCTGTGGAATGGTTGGCTGATGGAAAAAAGCCCGACCTCGACGCCTTGTTTTATGTAAATTATCTCGTTTATGAAGAGATTGATATCCCTGAAGGAACTCGAGTCTCCACTTTTTCAAGAAGACCTGAAGAATTGAAAGTCTTCGTTACCACGGAAAGGCGGTTTATTGAAAAGACACCTGAGGGGAGATGGGAAGTAGATGTTCCTGTACGTGCAACTGTAGCTGGAAGGGCTGGTAATGTTTATGCCGGGTCTATAATCGTCATGCCCCAACCATTACTTGGCGTAGAATACATAATTAATCGGGTGGACGTCCTCAATGGCGTCGGTGACGAAACAGATAGAGAGCTGAGGGAGAGGGCTAAACATGCATTGGAAGTCGCTGGAAAGGCTACACTTGTTTCTTTGCATTCTGCTGTCAGAGGAGTTGAAGGAGTGAGTTCTGTTTTAATCGAAGACATGCCTGATGGAGTTCTTGGAGTAATCAAAATCATTGCTGATGGTGGAGAAAGCAGTGAAATAGAGAAGGTGATCAACGACACTAGGGCTGCAGGAATCAGAGTAGAGTTTTCAAGACCGATGTCTGTTCACATTGACGTGAATGTGACAATAACTCTCGAGGTCAATATGACTATGTCTAAGGTGACTCGAGAAGTAGAGGCAAAGATCAGAGGTTACATTTCTTCACTGGATATAGGTGATAATGTGGTGTTCAGCCGCATTTTAGGAGTGGTTTTAGGCGTGGATGGCGTGTATGATGTGAGTGAAATAAAGATTAATGCTTACAGAAGAGATGAAGCGGAGGCGACAACAAGTACAAGAGAGAACATAGAGATACGTGCCGAAGAGAGAGCAGTTGCACGAGAAATCAACGTTTTAAGAGAGACAATCGAAACTGGGTGATCATCTGTTGGAGAGGACTAAGAGAATATTGAACAGGTTTCCAAATTTCTATAAGACTTGGGATGCTGATTCACGAACCTTCAAGGTTATAAGCGCATTAGGGAAGAGAGTGGATGAGGCAGAGAGAGATCTCTTTTCGATAATGCGGGCTCACTGGGTTGACAAAGCCTTTAGCACAGACTTAGACCGTTTGGGAGCAGTATATAACATAGAGAGGAAACCTGGTGAAACGGATGATGAATACAGAGGCCATTTAAAACGTGCGATAATGGAGTTCAAAGGAGGCGGGACCATAAGTGCTGTCCTGTCCGTGGTAAAGATGGCTTTGAATTTACCTTCGGATTACCTTTTAGAGTTGAATGAAAATCCTCCTAAAGATATCAGTAAGGAATATAGTGTTATCACGGGTGCCCTCTTTAGTTTGTCGAGCGAAAGCGTTCTGGATGCAAAGCCAAGCATAGATATCAGTGTTGAAACCGAAAATGAGAAGATATCCAATCCAACACTCACTAACACAGAAACTAATGAGTCTATTACATATACCGGTACCCTCCAAAGCGAAGAACATCTTAAGATAGAAGAGGGAAAGGCATTCCTCGATGATGTAGATGTCACTGAGAGCTTATCCACAACAATAATTCCTCAATTGTTGAGGAAAGGATCGACTTGGAGTTACACTGAGATCATAGAGGAAGAAATAGGAGTGTTCGATAGTGCACAATTTGATCATTCGATATTTGCTCTGGGAATCCCCACCGTCAATATTGGTTTTAAGTGGACTGCACATCAGCCTGCAACCTTTGAAATTAAAATACCGAAGAACACCATTTATAGGGCGAGCGACATCTCATTGGTTGAAGAAGTTGTAAATTCTATAAAAGCTGTTGGCGTGAGAGCAGTAATTAATGTAGTAGAGGGGTAATGAAATGTCTAAATTTGAACCTATAAGGAAAAAGCCCGGTGAATTGATAAGATCTGAAGATTGGAATAAGATTCAAGAGGAAGTAAAGGCTGATTTGGAGACACTTGGGGAGGAGCTTCGAAGTTTAAGAGAGTACATAGATACCATGGCTAAGAGCGTTACACTGATCAATTTGGATAGCCCCGTAGGTGCTTCTTATAGACTTAATGAGGAAGTGCCCGGTGAGGTTGGTAACTACGCAATTAGCGTTTTAGGATACATAACCAAGCAATGGGTCTTAGGATTAGAGAATACGGGCGACATCTGCAGGTTTGGAATACTTGACTTCTTTGATTTGCTATACTACTGGTCTGGCGCAAGGAACGGTGGAAAAGAGACTTTAGAAATCACACTTGAATATGTGGATGGTACTATGCACACTGAGAGTGACCTGTTCATTAACGAATGCACTGGGTTAAGACCCAGAGGAGAACAAAACCCCTACGTTGAATACCTTCTCTCTCCAAATGAACGGGTTTGGTATAAATACGCGTTAAGGAATCCCCGTCCAAACATTGAGGTCCGATACGTCTCTTTCAAGGACACAAATGAGGAATCAGCTCCGAGAATAGCTAATGTGATACAGCACGTAGCGAGAATAAGACCTGTTTAGGAATGAATAAAAAAAAGGGAAGTCGAGAAAGCAAATCTTAGGATCTTTTCTCTTCCTCTGTTGGTTGACTAGCTCCGCAGGCATTGCAGAATTGTGCAACTAAGGGTACGACTTCACCACAGTTCTTGCAAACTTTTACGTCCACACCCGATGGTGGAGACCTCCTGCAATTCGGGCAGACATCAGCGTCCAACGGCATTCTAGTGCCGCAGTGCATGCAATACCTCTTCTTCTCCACGAATGACAAGGCTGCACTGGCTGATTTTAGTCCTCTAGACACCGCGTTTACTTTTAGAGCTCCAAATTCTGTTGAAGACGTGAGTATAGCTTTATTGGTTGTTTCTCCCTTGCTGATTTTTACAGGACTAGCTACTCTGCCAAGTGAGGTGGAGAGTAGCACTTCGATGTCTTCGTGAGCTTCCATTGGATTTCCTTCGTCATCGATTAGCTCTATGGTAATTGTGGATGTTGATCTTCCATCAGCCAGTAATTCTGTTGGATTTGCAGTGATCTTGATAGATGTAGGTTTAGGCACCTCTTTCTTAGGCTTCCTCTTCTTAAGTAACAGTATTACGACCGCTGCTATGATAGCTATTACAGCAACACCACCAATGATTAGTGTCCAATTAAACGGTTGTTTCACAGAGAATGATCCTGATCGACCATCCACATCAACGTTGAACGTTCCCTCCGCATCTTTGGTAACCATAAATGTGACAGTATCCGTAGCTCCAACAGCTAAAGTCACGTCTTTTTGATCTTCTACATTGCCATTAATTTCTAGTACAACCGTGTATGTGCCTGCGACTTCACCGATGTTTTCAACATCGACAGATACTGTGACCTCTCCACCTGTTGAGGCCTCATCAGGGCTAATGTCGAGGTTGCTAACTCTAAATTGGGGTTCGGGTTGTACTGTTAAGGATAATTCTTGGCTTTCACTTCCAGCTGTGGTGTCATCGCCTTCAAAGCTGGCTCTGACTTTATAACTTTCGACTGCAGGTGGCTCCCAAGTGTAGGAATAACTGCCATCTGATGTAGTGCTTGTTTCGGTTATTGTACTCCACGTTCCATCCACCCTGTATTCTAAAGTTACGCTTGCACCTTCGAGTGAGGGAGTGAGTGACCCGCTGATTGTTGTTTCTTCTCCAATGGTCATAGAAGTCTTTGAACTTGAAATGGTGATGGAACTGCCAGCTTTAGCAACTTCTACTGATTTAGTGATAGAACTTGTTTTATCATCGTTGTCGGTGACAGTTAGGGTTACGTCATATGTTCCAGGGGACGAGTATGCGTGTTCAACTGTCTCGCCAGTGCCAGTACTTTCATCTCCAAAGTCCCAATCAAATTGTTCAATTGTACCATCAGCATCGTCACTGTTTGAAGCGTCAAATGTCACTGTCTGTCCTGTTGCTGGATCAGTAGGAGAGAACTCGAATGCAGCTATTGGAACTTCGAATTCTGTAACCTGTACTTGCGTACCAAACAACTCTTCGTTGTCGGCAAGGTCTGTTTCTCCCGATACTTGGGATACCGTAGCTTTTATTGTGTAGCTGCCTCCAGCTACACTGGATGTGTCCCAATTGAAAGTCACTATTTCAGATGCCGCTGCGTTCAAAGTCCTGGTCTTTGATCCGATGAGGGAGCTACCGTAATAGGCTCTGACTTTGAATTCTTCTGTAATTTGTCCTTCGTTCGCAACTCCAACACTAATTGTGATGCTGTCTCCTTGAGCTACTTCGGTTGGGACGACGTTTAGGCTGGTAATAGCTACGTCACGAACAGGAATTGTGTATGTAATATAGATTCTAGGACGATATGTAGTACCAGCTTCAATACAGTGTACTAATCGTTGGTTGTCCGATGTGTCGCCACGTAAACAAA
>DAOWHM010000034.1 GCA_030641425.1 Candidatus Bathyarchaeota archaeon
ATTGCGGTATACAGCATATTTTAGATCGAACTCATTGTAGAGGTTACGGGCTCTTTTCTTAAGCTTGATGCGTCCTACATTTTTCTTCTTCTCACCCTCTTTTACCTCAATAATACCTTTCTCAGCAAGGTAAAGCCCTTCCATGAGGTCTAAAATCAGTGGGACCTTGAACTCAGGAATTTTCGGTTTGGGGATACCCAAGGGTTTGCCGTAGTATCCCATCCTGTAGAGCTTCGAACTTTCCTCGGGGTTCCAAACAACGAGAAAGTTCTCAATGAACTCAACTATGATGGGTTTAGCCACTGTCAACTCAACCTGTTCTTTCGTAGAAGTATTAGTAGAATCTATATAAGCGAGGTGGCTCAATAAAAGCCCCGTTTCCTTCAGTGTTTAACAGTATTCTACATGGCAAAGGATAGTATCCGTACTGCGTCGGATGCATCTTCAGCTTTATCAGCTGCGTTTTCAAGCAGTTGAGTTATATCTCGTAGAAGTAGCATTGCTGGTATCTCAAGATTGCTGTTTATTATTTTCACCTCTAAATCTCTATAAACTTCATCTACAATTCGTTCAGCTGTCTCCACTTCCTTGGCTTTTTCTAAAGTTTTCGATGAAGCGTACGAGAGGGTCATTGCTGTTTCTCTGAGCTTTATCACTGTGTCGAGAACAGCTCCTGCTAGCTTTGAGAGGTCTTCTTTGATATCCGATGGCACTTTCCAACCATGCTCCATTATTGACAATGTCCAGAAGGCTATACCTTCACAGAAGTCTGCGACTTCACTAGCTAGGTTAGTGAATCGTAGGAAATCTTCTCTGCTTATCAGAATTGCGCCTATTTGAGCGAGTTCTTTGGAAACTGTTCGCCTTGCTATGTCAACCTCGTCTTCAGCCGTTTCTATCTCTAGAAAAATTTGTCTGGCAGCTTCTTTGTTGCCTGCAGCCAAGCAGTCGACCATCTGAGGTACTTTCCGTGTAATCTCCAGCACTTTCCGTAGGTGATCTTGGCACACGTTAAGTGCTCGCCTTTTTACACGTTCTTCTGTTTCAACGGGAAGAACCAAAGTCTCACCCCAAGAAATGTACCTCTTGCAACACGATAGAATAGTCAAATACACTAAAAAAGCTAACTAAAGCTTCTTGTTTGGTTGAACGATTTTTCCCATTTCCTCGAATTCTCTTTTGAAAAGGAAGTATTGTTGCAGGTTCGTAGCGAGGTTATCTTTCATTGTGCGGACTTGGCTCCATGAGTCGCGGTCTCGAAGGGTTACGGTTTGGTCCTTCATAGTTCGGTAGTCAATTGTTATGCATATTGGAGTGCCGGCTTCGTCCGCTCTGGCGTAACGTCGTCCGATTGAACCTGCTTCGTCATATTCCACTCTGAAACCGTCTATGACCAGCATATTGCATAAGGATCTCGCTTCTTCTGCTAGACCATCCTTGGTGACTAGTGGGAATACCCCGATTTGTATTGGTGCTAGGTCTCTTGGTATCTTCAGAACTACCCTATCGTTGCGTTTGTTGTAAGCATATTCAAGAACAGCGTACGCCAATCTGTCCATTCCGAAACTTGGTTCGACAACATGTGGAGTAAATCGCTTTCCTGTTTCTTCGATTTCTTTCTTTACAAATCTAACATGTTCCGGTAGGACTTTGAAGGATCCTGCCATGAAACTGCCTTTCGTTTTGAGGCAGGTTTCGACTTCGCGAACGTCAGACTGACGGAGTATGGCAACTACCTTTGATGCATCCTTTTTGAATATAGGTCCGATCTTGACCAATACAGGTTCAAGGACAATTTTTTCTTTGAGCACTGGTTTATCATACCTCTTGAAGACTTGTAAATCCGCACCACTGTGTTCCCTATGGTGTTCAAGATCGTAGTCTGTGCGATAATTGTGTCCTGAAACCTCTGTCCATCCCCAACGATCTAAGTAGATTTCTTGGTCGTAGCCTTGTGATGAGTAATGAGCTCTTTCCCATCCCAGTTTCTCAATGAACCGTTGTCGATTTTCTTCTACCCCAAGCTCTTCTAGGAATTTTTTGGCTAAGACCATGAAGTAGGCTTGCCATTCTACCTTGATGTACTCTTTCAGGGCTTCCTTAACAGTGACTTCCACAGGTTCATTTTTGCCGCTTTGTTTTCGGGCTGCTGGTATGAGTCGCAGAGTTTCATCTTCGATGTGTTTCAATAGGGGACAGTGGGGTTCTTCTGGGTCAAAGAAGAATTCTATATCTGCGATCGTAAATTCCCTGAGTCTTATGGGTCCTTGTCTAGGTGAAATCTCGTTTCTTAGAGCGTGACCGATTTGGGCTGCTCCAAATGGCAGCTTCTCTCGGGCAATCTCGTGTAATCGTTTGAACTCAACAAATATACCTTGTGCTGCTTCAGGTCTACCATATCCTATTGCGTCTGAGTAGGGACCTATTGTGGTAGTGAACATGGTCATGAAGTATTTCGGTTGGCCTAAATCACCTTTACACTCAGGGCATTTGATTTTGTGTCTTTTTATCTGAGTGTATATTTCATTGAGGTTAAGATTCTCAGTTTGTGTATCTGTCATTTTAGCTTGTTCTTGAAGCAGATGGTCAACGCGAAACTTTTTTTGGCATTTCAAACAGGCTGCCATGGGTTCTCTAAAGGCATTGATGTGTCCTGATGCTTCAAACACTTTAGCTGGCGTGATTATTGGAGATTCTATCTCGATGATATTGAGGGGTTTGATGAAAAACTTTCTGAATTTCTCTTCAACTCTTCGTTTAAGCGTGGAACCTAATGATCCATAGACAAGGAAGCCACTGACGCCCCCATAGATCTCGTAGGAAGGCCAGAAGAATCCTCGGCGTCTAGCAAGTTCGCTTACGATCTCATATTTGTCAGTTCCACGAATTGAATGTCTCCTCCACAGTCATTATCATATAGCGTTTAGTGTATTCCTTTAAAATAAAGCAAGCGCAAGTTTTTTCTTGTGTTGAAAAAACTATCTGGTAAACTTCTCGATTTCCTCCTCGAACTTCCCAGTCATATCAAATTTCTGTTTCATCGCCTCTTTCATGTGAAAGATGGTTTTCGTAGGAGTTGGATCAACACCCCTCAATATTGCCAGGTATATGCTTATGAAATCGCCCATTAGTAGAGTTGAAAGCATTCTTGCCAGGAGGCATTTGCCTTGTGCTTGAATTTCCATGACCTTACTGGCTTTCGCAGCCACGATCTGCTTCGTAATCTCAATTCTCCGGTTGAACTCACTTGGTTCTTTTTGGTCTCGTATTAATATAACTGAGAAGTTTTTCGTTATGTTTTCGGGGGCTTCCCATCCCACAATTTCATTGTGGTTGAGTTCGGAGAATATGTCAAACTTGCTTGGCACTTTACTGTTTTCGTTGAATTGACATTTTAGTCGTCGGGCTATGGCTGTGTATTGCCGGAATCCGTACACGATGGGAGTTGTGTCTCCAATTTTAGATGCTATTGCCTTAGCTTTATTGTCTTTCATTGGTGTTTGGAGTGAGTTTTCTTCGCTTACCCGTCTCAGGATTTGCAAGGTTTCGACAAACTCTTTCTCGGTATTCCCGATGACTTGGAATTTCTCCATCAATGCGACGAGGGGGAAGAAAGTATATGCGATTGCTGCACGGGGAGCTGGAAGATTTCCAGGGATATGAATGTGAGGGAGTTTTAGTTTTTGTGAGAATGACCTGAGGTGGCCTCCCGATGATATTGTCGCAACCATACATCTCCTTTTAAGTGCGTCTATAAAGGTACTCAGGGTTTCTTCAGTTTCGCCAGAGTAGCTCACAGCGATGACGAGACTATCTTCATTTGCATACGCGGGCAAGAGATAGTCTTTGGAAACACCTATTGGAATTGAGACACTGTGAACCAGCCAGTCTCGGAGGATTTCTCCACCTATGGATGAGCCGCCCATACCCACGATGAGGATGTTCTTTGGTGGCTTATAATTGATTACAAACTGGTTGGAGATCTGCGCTTTCGCTGGAATTTGTATTTTGCGAGCTTGAGTGAATGCGTCGTCGCAGAAATATGGGGTTTTTTCACATGCTTCAAGCATGTGGCTTGAGTCAATTTCCTTCACTTTTGATTGTTGATCTAGAATCGTAGGGCTTAACATTTTTGAGTCATCAACTCATTTTTCATGCGTCTAAGCTTTTAAAAGAAAGGGTAGCTAAGTTAGGGATGTACATTGCGGTTCACATCTAATTGGGAAGCTTGCATGCCGTGACCAAGAGTCGAGAAGTTGCAGTTGCTGTTCCTGCGTCTTTGGTTTCAGATGTTCCTCACCTTAGAGAGAAAACTGCGAAGATTGGAATAGTGGGGAGGGCAGCCTGTATTTTTGGAGTTGAAGAGATTATCGTGTACGCGGATCAACAATTCAAGAGACAGAGACGAGATGCCAACCTTATAGCAACGATTCTCTCCTACTTGGAGACACCGCAATACCTTCGGAAACGTCTATTCAAAATAAGACCGGAGCTGAGATATGCTGGTGTATTACCCCCTCTTCGATCACGACATCACCCATTGGCTAATCGAGTGAGTGGACTAGTTGATGGTGAAATTCGCGAAGGTGCTGTTGTGTCTGTAGGGAGAAGTGGTGTACTTGTCGATGTGGGTGTTGATCGAGACGCCTTCATACGTGATGCGAATCTGCGGGTTGGATCACGAGTTACAGTAGCTTTGAAGAAGAGTAAGAATTCTCTTGAAGCAAGAGTTCTGAAAAGTAGTGAGATTCGTGAATATTGGGGATATCATGTGACGCTTTCGAAATTGACGTTAGGGAAACTTCTGAATGACAGTAGTATTGACTTGGTCATTGGGACCTCGAAGTATGGAAAACCGTTCAGCGAAGTGCAACATGAGTTGAGAGATCGTATGAGAGATTCTCAGAAAGTATTGGTGGCTTTCGGAGCACCTTCCCAAGGACTTTACCAGATTGCCAGACGAGAGAAGATCGATTTGGATTCGGTTGCGGATTTTGTCATAAATGTGTTTCCCTTTCAGGAGGTTGAGACTGTGCGAACTGAAGAAGCTATTCTGGTTGCTCTTGGAATCTTAAGGTTCCTTACAAAAAGTTGAAATCCAAGTCGTTTTATATAGTGGCTTATGTTGTTTGATGTCGTGCTCCCAGCAATCATCAGTGTAATCACAATTGCGATTGTTTGGTTGTATCCGAAGTTCAGAATCAAAATTGAATCTCTTTTTGAAGATAAGGAGTTTAGGGTTCTTGATGTCTTTTTTCTCGTTGTAGTTATGGCTGTTATGGTCACAGTAATAGTTTTCATTCCTGAACAAGCTATACAAATTCTGTTTCTGGGGGCTTACTCTTTTGTCTTATTTCTCTTCACGTACATCGCAGTTGAGAAGTGGTTTTTCGCTGTATTACCTCCAATTATCTTCTTAGCTCTTTATTATTCTGGTTTTTGGGGTGGATTTCTGCCTACTTTGTTTGCTGTGATCTTCGTTATCTCGATTTCAGTTTATGTTGGGAGTCTGTTTTCTTGGACTACTGCTCTTGTGTTTGCGGCGCTAATTACTATCATGGATTTCATTCAGGTGATAGGAACAAAGTTCATGGGACAAGCTGCAGAAAAAGTTATGGGACTTCAGTTGCCTGTAGCTATTCAAGTCCCCACGTTTCCAATTGAAGGTGAGGTCATTTTGGGGTTGGGAGACCTTTTCTTGGCGGGTCTACTTTCTATTCAAATAAGTAAGAAGTACAATAGACGGGCTGGAGTCATATCCGCCATATCAATCGGTATCGCCTTCTTCATTTTTGAGGTTTTGGCAATCTACTTTAGGTTGGAAACTTACTTCCCAGCAACGATTGTTGTGGTTTGCGGGTGGATTTTAGGCTTTGGGATTTTCCATCTAACTAGAAAGAAAGGCTCTTCGTAACGTTTATAACGTGATGGTTGCATTGAAACAAAGACGAGTGGGAGTTCATGGGGCATAGAAAGAAAAGCGCACCAAAGCGCGGTTCTTTGGCGTATCTACCTAGAGGACGTGCTGCTAGAGAAACTGGCAGGATACGCTACTGGCCTCGTGTAACGGGAGGAACAAGACTTCTCGGATTTATGGGTTACAAAGCGGGGATGACTCATCTATTTTATGTAGATGACCGTCCTCGCTCTCCAAATTTCGGAAAAGAAATCAATCAATCTGCCACTGTGATTGAGTCACCACCGATTTTTATTTGTGGCATTCGTACTTATACGAAGACAGATTATGGCTTGAAGACCTTCGGAGAAGTATGGGTTGACGATCCTCCAAAGGACTTAGACCGAGTGTTAACGTTGCCAGAGAGCTTCAACACTGAAGCTGGCTTGAAAGAGATCGAGGAGAAACTGGACAAGATTACAGAGTTACGCCTTTTGACTGTCACTCAGCCCAGATTCGCAAACATCGCTAAGAAGAAACCTGAACTTATGGAAATAAAGATTGATGGAGGAACCATTGAGGAACTCTTTGAGTTTGCGAAAGGATTACTGGGCAAGGCTGTTTCAATTAGTGAAGTCTTCAAAGAGGGACAATTTGTTGATACTATTGGAATCTCGAAAGGAAAAGGGTTCCAAGGACCTGTGAAACGTTGGGGGGTTAGAATTTTGCCCAGGAAGTCGAGGAAGACAAAGAGAGGAGTAGCATGTATTGGACCTTGGAGCCCACCCAGAGTCCTATATACTGTTCCACGAGCAGGACAGATGGGTTATCATAAAAGAACAGAATACAACAAACGCATAATGAAGATCGGAGTCGACGGCAAGGAAATTACGCCAAAAGGAGGCTTCATAAGATATGGCGTTGTTAAGGGACCATTCGTTTTGCTTCTAGGAAGCGTTCCCGGCCCTAAGAAACGCTTGATCCGCCTTCGTGTTCCAGCACGACCACCAAACAATGTGTCGACTGAATCCCCAAAGATAGTCAACGTATCGTTAAAGTCTCAGCAAGGCGCCTAAAAGGAGCTGGATGTTGGTGGGTAAATTGACCTCAAAGATTTTTAACCTGCAAGGAAAAGCTGTTGACAAGGCAAAACTACCAAGTGTCTTCAGAACCGAATTGCGTCCAGACGTTATTGGACGAGCCGTAACAACAGTCCAATCTCATCGTTTCCAACCACAGGGGAGAGATCCTATGGCAGGGAAGAGAACCACTGCTGAGTCAAAAGGAGTTGGTCTTGGAATCGCAAGGGTCCCCCGTTTGAAGTTGAGTATGCGGGCTGCTTTAGGAGTTGGAATCGTTGGGGGTTACCGAGCTCATCCTCCCCGCTCTGAAAAGAAAATTAGAAAGAAGATTCCACGAAAAGAGATGGATCTTGCTTTACGATCTGCAATTGCAGCAACAGGTGTGAAAGATATCGTCGCTAAACGGGGACATCTAGTTGATGATGTGCCGGATTTCCCCTTGGTCGTCGTGGACGATGTAGAGAGTTTGCAGAAAACAAAGGATGTTGAAGCATTTCTTCTTTCGCTAGGTGCTTGGGCAGATGTCTTCAGGGCGAAAGAGAGCCGACATGTGAGGGCTGGAAAAGGAAAAATCCGTGGACGAAGATACAAACAATCTGTGGGCCCATTAATAGTCGTCTCCAAAGATAGCTCGATAGTTAAGGCTGCGCGGAATCTTCCAGGAGTTGATGTTGCTTTGGTGGACAACCTGAATGTTGAATTGTTGGCGCCAGGGACCCATCCAGGTCGACTCACTATCTGGTCTAGTTCAGCCTTAGGGAGGCTTTCCGAGAAGTTTAGTGAGGTTGCATAGCTGTGGATCCCTACGACGTGATCTCATATCCGTTGATGACTGAAGTTGCCAGCCGTCTACTTGAAACAGAGAACAAGTTGGTTTTTATAGTTAGCTTGAAAGCAAACAAAGCAGACATTAGACGAGCTGTTGAGGAACTTTACGAAGTATTGGTGGAGAGAGTTAATGTTCTCATTACGTGTAAAGGTCAGAAGAAAGCGTTTGTGAAATTGCATCCAGATTTTAAGGCTGTTGATGTCGCGATAAAACTTGGAATACTCTAACCTAAAAGATCGGCTGTCAGAGTATACTTCATCAGTATTGTAGAAAGTATATCGGAATCACCGAGTTGCCCAATATTATCCAGTTATCCTTGGTAAAATCTGAAATTATCATCGTTCAAGTATGAAAAAGTAAGCACTTAAAGCTAAGATTGAGAGAAATAATCAAGTAAGACGAATGGAGACGTGTAGCAGTATAGGCGTGCATCAAAACATAAAGTGCCAAAATTGTCAGGAAGACCAAGCGGGGGATGAGGGTTTCTGCGACGCATGCATGTATGATAAGCTTTCTGCAGCAATTGAGACGAAGGATTTGCCCTTGTTTTATAGATTAATCCTGAAAGTTCCTGGTGTCAGCCTACTTGAGAGTGCTTCAGGAGTATTCTGGGCAATTATCGTTCCACTCTTCTTCTTTTTGAATTTTCTGGTAAATTTGTATTTGTTTGTTGCATTTCCTTTTCCTGTCAACGCTGCATTGATAGCAGTCGTTCCAGCTGTGACCTTTTTGGTTTTCTTAAAGATTGGCTTAGAACGATTCATTAATTTTTGGAATTTGAACTTCGTAAGATCTCACCTAGAATGGGACGTTACGGAGAAAGCTAAGGAATACGTCAGTCTACTAAAGAGGCAGAAAAAGGGCAGTTGTTGAAGTCTTTAACACTCACTGTTGACATCGTCTTCTAGGTGGTTATGTAAGCATCGATCAAAGCCCTATTGTTTCAGGGTAAAGCAGATCATTGGTTTCTCCAAAAAAAAATTTCTTTATCTTCATAATTTTTATTGTTTTTTCGTCAAGATGTTGACAGAAGTCGTTTATTCGTATTTTTCCAGCTCCATGTTCTACTGTTATAGTTCCTCTTAACTTGATTGTTGTGTCATAGATTTCCTTCTTGATCAGTTCAAGATCCTTAGTGTCCAGTTCGTCTATCCGTCAATTGCCTGTCTATATGTGGGTAAATGAACTCTGTATTTGCTGGCGATTTCGTCGAGGGCATACATGTGAGTGACCCCAAAAAAAAATAGATAGGGAGTGACTGATATTTCCTTAATCCGGAAATGTCAAAAAGTCTCAGTTTGTGGAGCTACTTAGCTAATATCTCCCTCTTCTTGGTGGTCTTCTTTTCTGCCAACAATCTCGGCAATAGACCGGTCTGCTTGAGTCTGGTTTGAATGGGACTTCGCATTCATTTCCACAATCAGCACAAACGGCCTTATGCATCTCTCTGTCTTCCCTGTAGGACAATTACGTTGCACCTCCATAGATTGGGTATCGAAGAACTAGCCTTTTCCTTACGAACTCTAATTCTTACGCATTCAACCGGTTAATAAGCAAAACTATTTAAACTTATGCATGCCCCTTTTCTTAGTTGTCTGAGGTATCTTTCTTCAAGATCCCACTCTTCATATTAGTGCTGGATTAAACACTTATTGCCTAATCTGAGTTTAGGGCAGTTATTGTCGCCTACAGAGTCTTACTTCCAAGCAATCGAAGAGTGTCAGCGTTGGGGAAGAGAGATCGTTGCCAGTCTGTAAAGCTTTATATTTTATGATTTCGGGATACTATTTCACTCCTTATCGGGAGCAATGGTCAATCATTGAGGTCGTTTAATGAAGAGTAAGGTTGTTATTATGGGGGCAGCGGGTAGAGATTTTCACAACTTCAACGTTTACTTCAGAAACAATGACTCTTATGAAGTTGTAGCCTTTACCGCCACTCAAATACCGGGAATTGAAACGCGGAGTTACCCCCCGGAGCTTGCAGGAGAAAGATATCCTCAGGGCATTCCGATATATCCTGAGGAGAAATTGCCAGAACTCATAGAGAAACACGGTGTGGATGAGGTTGTTTTTGCCTACAGTGATGTGCCCCACGAGTACGTAATGCATCAGGCGTCTCTTGTGATGTCCTGCGGGGCTGATTTCAGGTTGATGGGTCCTTCATCAACTATGCTGAAAGCTAAGGTTCCAGTTGTTTCTGTATGCGCGGTTAGAACTGGTTCGGGCAAGAGTCAGACTTCGAGGAAGGTTGCTACACTGTTAAAAAGAATGGGCTTCAGGGTTGCGGTGATCAGGCATCCGATGCCTTATGGAGATCTGGCGAAACAGGCCTGGCAGAGGTTTGCATCTTATGAGGACATGGTGAAGAATGAATGCACGATTGAAGAGCGCGAAGAGTATGAGCCTCACATTGCTCAGGGGATTCTTGTTTTTGCAGGTGTTGACTATGAGAGGATTTTGAGGGAAGCGGAGAAAGAAGCAGATATTATTGTGTGGGATGGAGGAAATAACGATATTCCTTTTTATCAACCAGATTTGCAGATTGTGGTTGTTGATCCTCACAGACCAGGTCATGAACTTGCCTATTATCCTGGGGAGACAAATCTAAGAATGGCAGATGTTGTGGTGATTAATAAGGTTGGAACTGCGTCTCGTGAGGGTGTAGAGACTGTACGTAAGAATATTGAGGCTGTGAATCCAGACGCGTTGGTTATCGAAGCTTATTCTCCTGTTACTGTCGATGACCCTGATATGATTAGGGGAAAACGCGTTTTGGTGGTGGAGGATGGACCTACGTTGACGCATGGGAATATGGCATATGGTGCTGGAGTTATCATCGCGAAGAAGTTGGGGGCTGCTGAGATTGTTGATCCGAGACCTTATGCTGTGGGGTCAATAGCGGCGACTTTTAAGAAGTATTCGCATCTTGGGGCTTTGCTTCCAGCTGTAGGTTATGGTAGTGAGCAGATTAAGGAGCTTGAGAAGACGATAGATGCCACACCTTGTGACGTTGTTGTCATTGGTACCCCTATAGATCTGAGGCGTATCTTGGATATTAGTAAGCCTGCTGTGAGAGCTAAATATGACCTTGAAGAGTTGGGTGCTCCAACTCTAGAGGATGTGTTGAAAGAGCATTTTCAAAGGTGAAGGTGATGAGTGAGGAGAGCGTAACTCGTATTCCGATCAGACTTACGATTGAGAAGATTGGCGTCGCAGAAGGAGAATTAATCCGCCATCTAGCTCCAAGAACTGTTGATGCTATTACTCAGAAGTTGCCGTTTGAAGGGAGGATTGCCCTGTGGAAGGAGGAGGTATACTTTGAGATTCCAGTTATGATGGGTGATGAGAAGGCTAAACCGAAGGTTGATAAAGGCGCAATCACGTATTGGCC
>DAOWHM010000008.1 GCA_030641425.1 Candidatus Bathyarchaeota archaeon
AACCACAGGATAGTTCTTATCAGCTTTGTGCTCTGAAATAACTTCCACATGGAAAGAAAGATACTCAACAACATGTTGCTTGTAACGATCTGGGAGGACATCAGAAGCGTCGACGATTGCCACGTCAGGTTGGAGTGCTTCAATAACTTCTGCCATTGCCTTTGCCTCTAATCGATTTAGCTTATGAAGTTTCCAGGTACATCTAACTGCCTTATCAATTTCCTGAGGAGTGAGTCTCACAATGTGAGTTTGGATAGACACTCGCCTAATTTTCTCAGCCAATGTTTGACGTCGGCGAGGAGACAACAATTTACTATCCTTCACTCCGAGTTCCACCAGCTTAGATTGGCAGTTTCCATCCATTAAAACTCCTGCCACGACCAACGGACCTATGACGCAGCCTCGACCTGCATCGTCAACTCCAAGGATACGCATTCGCAGCTCACTTTCTTTCATCCTTACTGCTCCCTAATCTTAAGAATCTTGCCTGCAACTTGCTGAGGTAATCTTCCCCTGTTTTCCAGAGAGACATTTATGATCTCCGTATCCTTTCTGGATTTAACCCTTCTCACCAAAGGGTGTTGAACTCGATGATGGATTGTTGCAAGCACAAGACTCTTACACTCAACTGCTTCTTCCACAGCTTCAATGAATTTTCTAGAAAGCAACTCCATTGGACCGATCTCGTCGATCAACATTACATCCGCTTCTCCTAAAGCGTTATGTATCGCTGCGACACCTACAGATTCAAGATCTTCAAGATTCACGCGATATTTACCTACTCTAGGTCCTACAGGTTGATGTACATGGGCAAGCCAACCTCTCTTACCAGAAGCGTAGTCGCAGACCTCAAAGCCGACTCGAACTCCGTCTTTTCTGACTTCTCCACTAATCATGCCTCCGAGTTTCAACCTCTTAACCCTAAGTTGTTCAGCAACTTCAGTTAAGACTGTGGTTTTTCCAACTCTCGGAGGACCAGTTATCAAGAATATCCGCTTTGTTCGAGCTACTCCCATATTTTATCACCACGGTCCAATGACATAATCAACTCCTAACGTCCGATTTATGTATGAGCACATACGACAACTAGACGAACTTTGTAGATTGCGTAGATACCATTACTTCTATTGGTTTCTACGTCAAATCCGGGAGCATGTCTGTATTTAAGTATGGTGTCTGATTGTTTAAACAGTACCTGCATGGTGTCCTCGTCTGAGTGAAGAGATTGTGCGAATTTCCAACAGAAATCATTACTGAAGGTCTCGCTGACATAGTTGTTCCCCGACTTAGTGCCTTCATCACTAAGCCATCTGATTATGCTCCATCAAAAGCCCCTGTCTTTTACAACCCTGTAATGGAGCTGAATCGAGATCTAGCAATTTTGTCCTTGGGAGCCTTTCAAAAACTCGTGAACCGTGACTTGAGAGTGTGTGAACCGTTGGCTGGTTGTGGAGTTCGAGGAATAAGAATAGCGAGAGAAGTCGACAATGTGAAAGAAGTAGTTCTTAACGATATCAGTGAAGATGCTGTTCGGTTGGAGAAGATTAACGTTGAGAAAAACCGATTAACCCACTCTGTATTTGTCGAAAACAAGGATGCTAACATCATGTTAAGCAATTTTGGGGCTCCAAGAAAACGATTCGACTATGTTGATATTGATCCCTTTGGTTCACCGATGCCCTACGTAGATTCAGCCTTGAGAGCTACACGTAGGAATGGGTTGATAGGGTTAACTGCCACTGATCTTGCTCCATTATGCGGTGTACATCCCAAAGCGTGCATTCGGAAATATGGTGGAAGACCGTTGAGAACAGAGTATTGTCACGAACTCGCTCTTCGCCTTTTGGCAGGTGCATTGGCTCGATCTGCAAGTAAATACGACCTTGGAATAAGAATACTCTTCAGTCATAGTTCTGAACATTACGTGAGATTGTATTCTTCGATAGATTATGGAGCTAAGACGGCAGATGCTAGCCTTAAAGAGCTTGGCTATGTTCTTCACTGTTTTGCTTGTTTTCACCGGGAAACCTCAACTCGCATGACTCGTAAGGAATTTTGCCCTGAGTGCGGCAATAAGATGAGTATGGCAGGACCTCTTTGGCTAGGAAAGATACTCGATACAAACTTTGTTACTATGATGGTAAAGGAATGCAAGTCCCGAGCGCTTAGACAAAACCGTCGAATTCGGAAGCTCCTGTCGCTGGCAAAGGAAGAAGCAGACGCTGCCTTGACATACTACAGGATAGATAGGATCTGTGATAAGCTTGGTCTGCGGATGCCATCGCCAAGAGATGTGATCGCAAAGTTAAGAATATTGGGATATCGAGTAAGTTCGACACACTTTGAGGCTCAAGGAATCAAAACCCCTGCGCCCGTTCAAGCAGTTAAGGAAACAATTGTTGCCCTAGCCCAAGGTGAGTAATACAGGTTCATAATGCTGGGGCACTTGCACCATAGGCCTGATCCAATAGCCATATCTTTATATAGACAACACATGAGTGGTATACTACTTACAGTAGTATACTTGAGGTTCACAACGTTGGCTAATGAATCCCCCAGCATTCCTACCATCAGTAAACCACGCACGATGATGTGACACACATGAAATCTGAATTAGACTACGCTCTTGAAATACTTGAGAACCCCGTAAGGAGAAGAATCATTAGGCGACTCAGTGAAGAGCCAAACTACCCTCTCCAGCTAGCGAAAGAACTTGGCCTTGGCCAGCAACTTGTTGCAAAGCATCTAAGTGCAATGGAGGAAGCCGGCTTAGTTTCATCTTCAATGGAGGAAAGCCCAAAAGGACCCAAAAGGAGAACGTACCTCCTGAGAAAGAGTATATCTGTGACCTTAAATGTCGCTCCCCACCTCTTCAGTACTCGTGTCTTAACCTTCATTGCATCCTCACAGAGAAACCATAGCTTAGGTGATCGTAGCACCCTGACAAGTGAAGTTGACAAGCCAATCAGATCCGGGAACAACAATATGAACTACGCTGTCACTAATTTGCTCACGGAAATAGACAAACGACTTGAAAAGCTTGAGAACCAGAAATCCATCTTATTATACATCAGACATTCTTTAGTGAACCAAACTCCACGAAGAATTA
>DAOWHM010000030.1 GCA_030641425.1 Candidatus Bathyarchaeota archaeon
CCTACATTTTATGATGTTAATGTAAATGCACGTAGACCATCAAGGGAATTCTCGTAGGAGTCAAGTTCTGGAGAAAGATATAAAGCCTAAATCCCACCCTTCTAAACATTCTACCATCATCTTTAGGTGAGTAGGAGAGAGAACCATGGATGTAATTGTCTGCGTGAAGCATGTTCCTGAGACTGCAGAAGCAGAAATTAAAATCAATCCCGATGGAAAAAAAGTAGAGGAGAGCGGTCTAGTATTTGACATTAATGAATGGGACGACTATGCTCTCGAAGAAGCCGTTCAAATAAAGGAGAAGCTCGGTGGATCAGTCACTGCAATAACAGTAGGCTCTGAAGCTGCTGATAGCACCCTGAGAAAGTGCTTAGCCCGAGGAGCAGACAATGCTATAAGAATTACTGACCCAAAATTTGAAGGCTCTGACAGCTATGTCATTGCTAAGATCCTGAGTAAAGCTGTGAAAGATCTACACTTCGACCTAATATTAACTGGTGCTCAAGCAGGTGACGATGGCTCTGCTGCAACAGGACCAATTTTGGCAGAGTTCCTCGGAATCTCCCATGCAACTATGATCAAGAAGATTGAATTCAACAATGACCTTGTGAGGTTTAATCGTGAGTTAGAAGGAGGTCTGGAAGAAGTTGGTGAAGTGAAGTTGCCTACCCTCCTCACAATTCAGACAGGAATCAATGAGCCACGCTATGTTTCCATTATGGGAATTAGAAAGGCGATGAAGAAGGAGATAAAAGTTCTTGGGCTGGCTGATCTAGGATTAAATGAAGATGAAGTTGGCGAATTAGGTTCTTGGGTGAAAATTGAGAAGATGTATGTTCCACCAATGGAGAAGCAAGCTGAATTCCTGAAGGGTAGTCCAGAGGAGATTGCTGCGAAGCTTGTTGAAATCATAAAGACCAGGGGGTTGGTGTAGATGGGTGATATATTTGTTTTAGCTGAGCACAGACAGGGCGAACTCAGAGAGATAACTTTCGAAATGTTGACGAAAGGTAGAGATCTGGCTGAGAAAGCCGGCGTGGAACTCACAACAGTACTCTTGGGTAACAATGTAGGTGAACATGCGAAAACTCTTGTCGAGTATGCTAAGAAAGTTCTCCTAGTTCAAGACCCGAAACTGGAGAATTTCAACTCCGAGACATACCAGAAGGTTCTGTCTAATCTAATAACGGAACACAATCCAACATTGACTCTAATTGGACATACCTCCTTCGGGGTGGACTTGGCTCCGAGTCTCGCTGCTTCAATGAATATGCCATTGGCAACAGATTGTATAGAACTGAAATACGAAGGTGGCGTCTTGTCTGTGACACGGCAGATGTATGGTGGCAAAGTGAACGTCAACGCTACCCTTCGAAAAGCTGAAAGTTACATAGTTACTGTTCGACAAGCAGCCTTTCCTGCAGAAAAGGGAACCCAAGTCAACGGAGAGATTGTGGAACATCCCTCTGCTCTGGAGCAGGTGGATATTGGAAAGCGCTTCATCGAATATGTTCTACCTCCGCCAAGTGGTGTGGACATTACAGCAGCTGATGCCCTCATTGGGATTGGACGAGGAGTTAAAGACAGTGAAGAGATTCCACCAATAGAAGAGTTGGCGAAGATCTTGGGAGGAGTGTTAGCCTGTTCGCGTCCTATCGTCGACAAAGGATGGCTTCCCTCTGACCGGCAAGTAGGTAGCTCCGGAAGAACTGTTAAACCGAAAATCTATGTTGCTCTCGGTATAAGTGGTGCCTTCCAACATATTCTTGGGATGAAGAATTCTGAGTTAATCATAGCGGTAAACAAGGATGCAAATGCTCCAATTTTTGGCGTTGCAGACTATGGCATTGTGGAAGATCTTTTCAAGATTGTTCCTCCCCTTAAGAGCAAGTTGTCTGAACTTAAAGGATAGAAGTTACTGTCCACTTGAGTGATTTGAGTTTTTCTTTGGGGTTGTGAAAGGACTTTCTAGAGGTACTTCTTTCTTTTTAGACTGTTTTTTATTTTCTTCCAAGTTAGTTAGGTGTTTTTTTGGTTTCTTTTCCTCATGTTGGTTGTCTGAGTTTGAGTAAGCTTTAGCAAGACGCAATATTTAATACATAGTCCATAGTCTAATTGTCTAGGAGAACAACGTTGCAACACCTCAAGAAGGCATCGTCAAAGCTAAAGGATACTCTTATGAATACTCTGAAGAAGATCCAACTCCATAAGCTCATAAATACTCTGAAGAAGATCAAACTCCCTAAGCTCCACAAAACTCACGAAAAAGCAATAATTCAAGCCGCACCGCCAAAACCTGTTCCTAGAGGATTCAAAGTCATCGAAAGACACCCATTGTACGAGCCTTTCGCTCACGTAGCCATAGTGGAAAATCCAAAAACAGGCGAACACAAATATATCCTCGACGAGCTGCAACTCGACCCTTTAGAACAATCCATCTACAACCGCGTACTAGACATCCTATTAGCTGAGATTGAGTCTCCAAAAGAAGAAATTGATGATCCTAGAAGTTTCTTCGCCACAGCAGCAAGACAAATAGTGGACAAATATCGCATCAGTCTAGGATGGCTCCCCGATGTCTCCTGGTACAAGATACTCTACCATGCAGAACGAGATCTAGTTGGATTCGGACGAATCGACGCCCTAATGCGAGACTCAAACATCGAAGACATATCATGTGACGGTGTTGGAAAACATGTCTACATCTGGCACAGGAAATATGAAAGCCTTGAGACAAATCTTGTCTTCCAAGAAGACATGGAACTCGATAACATGGTGGTCAAGCTTGTTCACATGGCAGGCAAACACGTAAGCACAGCATTTCCTATAGTTGATGCTTCCCTTCCAGGAAAACACAGACTGGCAGTATGCTATCGAAGGGAGATCACACCTTTCGGAACAGCCTTTACAATCAGAAAGTTTAGAGAAGATCCCTACTCCATAATAGATCTAATCGATCTAGGCACGTTTTCAGAAGAGATGGCTGCATATTTTTGGTTATGCCTAGAGAACAGGGCTTCCGTGATGATTCTTGGAGGAACCGCCGCTGGGAAAACCACAGCACTAAATGCTCTTGCATGTCTCCTTAAGCCTGGAAGCAAGATAATCACAATCGAAGAAACTGCTGAACTTAACCTTTCTCACGAAAACTGGGTTTCATTAATCGCCAGGAGAAGTTATGGTTTAGGAGAGAATCGAACTGGCGAAGTAACACTTTTCGATCTAGTAAAAACGTCAATGCGGCATAGACCGGACACCCTCATTGTGGGTGAGATCAGAGGTAACGAATCATATGTACTTTTCCAAGCGATGGCAACAGGTCACGGCGGCTTAAGTACAATGCATGCAGAAGACATCGATTCAGCAGTTAAACGTCTCACTCAGAAACCCATGGACATCGCACCAGCTTACATACCATTAATGAACATTGTTCTATCCGTACACAGAGTACACCTCAAGAAAAATGGCGAAACTAAAGCCTTCCGACGAGTGATGGAAGTAAATGAAGTCGCAAACTACGAAGATTATCGAAGAATCTTCAAATGGCACCCAACGAAAGATGACTTTTCAATTTCATTCGACAAAAGCACAATGTTACCTTACATTAGTGAACGCACTGGTCTAAGCCAAAAGGCTCTGGAAGAGGAGATTGAGCAGCGTAGAGAAGTGCTCCATTGGATGAGAGAACAGAACATTAGGAGTTACAAAGATGTTGCAGCAATCATTGCAGAGTATTATTCTAGACCAAGTGAATTCTACGGAAAAGTTTCCTCGGGGGAAGTAAAAGCACTTGCCACTATTGCACACTCTTGAGGCTCTTTCATTCCGTTTCTTTGGGAGAATAGCCCCAACATTCTTGAAAAGAGTCTTCGAATTCGAAGACTTTCTTCAGCGCGCGGACATGAGAATATACCCTGAAACCTACGTTTCGTTAATGTTCTTCGTAGCCACGCTAACCTTACCAGTCTCCATAATCGCCATTGTGCTGCTATATCTGTTTCAATTTATCCCTCTAATCTTCCTTGTGCCTACTCCATTATTTGTGATGATTATCTTTATGTTAACACCCCTGTCCAAAGCTGGTGAAAGGTCTACACGTCTTGAGAGAGAGATGCCGTTCGCTGCAACCTACGTTGCTGTCATGGCATCAGGAGGAATTCCACCTTACATCAGCTTCAAGCGACTTGGGGAAGCAGAACTGCTGCCAGCAATGAGTAGCGAAGCAAGAAACTTAGTCAGGGATGTTGAAATCTTCGGAGTAGACCCCCTCACTGCGATGCGGAAATCAGCAAAAGCAAACCCTTTGGATATCTATCGAGAATTCGTTGGGGGATATGCATCTACAGTCATCATAGGAGGAGACATCACAAGTTTCCTTGAGACAAAGGCAGAAGAGCTTTTTAAAACCCGGGCTGCCAGAGTAAGAGCAGCAGCTGAGCGACTCGGCATGCTCTTGGAATCATTCATTATCATAATGGTACTTATGTCTCTCTGCTTCTATATCCTCTTCAGTGTGGAATCAATCTACAGCACAGGTATGAGTTCAATCTCAGGTATAATGCTATATACCTATGTCTTCACACCTCTGCTTTCGTTTGTATTCATATATCTTGCTCATGGAATGCAGCCGAAAACTCCAGTTACTGACTATAGACCATACAAAGTCTTCGGCATATGCATTGGAATAGCCTTTGTTGTCCTTATGCTTCTAACGAACTTCATGGGCATATTTTATGTTCCATTCCTTGCTCCGATCGCAAACATCGTTGATCTTCCAACTGCTGTCGCCATAGCGTTAGTGATCACGTCTGCGCCTCCTGCCATCATTCAAATAAGAGTGTCAAGTGAGAAGGCAAGCACTGAGAAAGGAGTAACTCTCTTTCTTCAAGATCTCACTGAAACCAGAAAGACAGGGTTGGCTCCAGAGAAGTGTATTGAAACCTTATCTAACCGAGAATATGGGAGTTTCAGCAAGCACTTGAAGAAGATAACCGCTGAACTTTCATGGGGTATCCCCTTAAGGAAAGTCTTCATGGACTTCGTTAAACGGACAAAAAGTTGGTCAACCCAGATTGTGATGTTCCTGCTAGTAGAAACAGTTGATGTTGGTGGTGGCACGATTGCCATGATTGAGTCCCTAGCAAGGTTCTGCACTACAACACAACAGGTGGAGAGGGAGAAGAAGATGGCTGTTAAACCTTACATAATGATGCCTTACTTCGCAGCCCTCATGTTGGTTGCCACAACAATTATGATGCTGACCTTCACGAACCAGACAGTAAGCATGGCCAGTGAGCCTGGGGCTGCAGAATCCTCGCAGCTTGCTACACTAATGGTTGTCTTCACAACTTCCGTCATTATCCACAGCTACTTGATTGGGCTCGTAGGTGGAAAAATCAGCGAAGAATCAGTAGCAGCAGGTTTCAAGCATTCAGCTTTGCTCACAGTCCTTGCTATAGTAGCAGCTAAGGTGGCGCCGTCCCTACTCTCATTCTCGGGAGGTTAATTTGCCATATGGGTTTGAAAGTCACTGGCAGACGATGGAACAAGGCAGTTAGTCCAGCGATTTCCACAGTAATAGTCACTGGGATGATCGTGGGGCTAGTAACTGTTGCACTCTCTTTTGCCAGTAACTTCTTGGTGTTTAGGATTGCTGAGAGCGAGTTCAATTCAGCTAAGCAGTTCATGCATACCTCTGCGCTTCAAATAGACGATGTTGCTTGGTCAATAGGGCGCACTGAGACAGCTCGTTACTCAAGTAGATATGGGGATATCGCTTTTGAGACAGCTTTAAACTACACAATCTACATCAACACCACTACTCAGTCAAATGTGAAGTTCTACACGAACACAACAGGCGTACTATGCTTCAACATGCCTGTAACCTACCACTCAGTAGGGAACAACTACTTTGACATGCTCTATCCCTCCTTCAACAGCGGATTCCTACTAGATGGAGCTTCTGCACCATGTGCGAAGGTTTTCGTCGTGGAAAGACTTTCTATGGCAGATGGCAGTTTTATGAGGGTTGTAGTCATGCCAGCTGTGAGAATGGTGAATCTGACTATTGGCGACACCAACTACGTAAGGTTGTACCTGCCTATCTTGTCAGAGGGCGAGACACCGAAACGTTCCCAATCAGTCACCATGACAGGAGACTCTATCTCAAAGCTAGGAGAAAGCATAACTGCTCTCAAGGTTGTAGTCAGCTTCCCTCTTGAATTAGAAGGATTCGACAATACTTTCTTCAACTTTCCTCAACCTTGGGAATCCATATCATTCGGAAACGAAAC
>DAOWHM010000118.1 GCA_030641425.1 Candidatus Bathyarchaeota archaeon
CAAACACCACCAATCCTTCGATGATCATTACGAGAATTGTTCCTACGGCTATAAGGGGGATGCTTTCTAGCGGAAAGTGACCATGCTCCACTCCACCTAAAACCAAGAACAGGGAGTTCATCGCACTGTGAATCAACCCTAATGCCATTAGCCGACTGTAGGACATTGAGTGACTTAGGGTCTCAGCGAATACTTCGACGCTGAAGCCCACACCTTCCATAAAACCCTCCGCTATACTAGTGAACACGAGTATGAAAATCAAAGGTAATGCGATGAGTCCTACAAGCATGAGGCTACCCTCAGCGAACCACCTTGAGATGTTCGAGATGCCTCCCCAGTAGGCCCAATTGAATAGACCCCCCACCAAAAGCCAAAGCCAACAGATTGGTATTGGCGCTAACTTATAATGCCGATGCCTGATTTCGTTTATGAATTTCAGAATCAACCCTATCCCTAGGTGTATTGTTCCCACAAGTATCGCGAACCTCAACATCTTCATTGGCTCCTGTGTCGGTTCAAACCCGCCTATGTAGAAGGGACCGATTCTTCCCAGAGATAACGGATGGATGACTCCCGAAGGTCCGAAGAACTCCCCAAAGATAAATCCAAAAAACATGGCGGAAATTCCCATGAATACAAACATTTCACTGCTGATGAAGAGATACTGAAATATGTCTCCGATCTTCTCCATCTTGATCTTCCTTCGAAGAAGGAAGAGTATGATGCCAAGCACCACGAAGATCAAACCCTGCCCCACGTCTGCAAACATTATCCCGAAAAGAAGTGGAAACGTTATTGCGAGAATTCGAACAGGGTTTAGATCCCCGTATGATGGATATCCAAACGTGCAAACCAGTTTCTGAAAAGCTGCCAAGTAGCTTGGAACAGGCTTCATTACGATTGGAGCCTTCTCCCCCTGAGCGACAGGTTCGTCCATTGTTACGCTGTTGCCATCGGTAACTTTCTCTATTTTTCTCACAGCATCTTTCACATTGTACTCGGGCACCCATGCCTCCAAATATACAGTTTTGGCACTTTCAACGAATTTCTTTTGTTCTTCCTCAATCTGCTTCTCCCTCGCAACGATCTCCCGGAGAGACAGGAGATCTTTGCGGATCCCAGCGAGTTCGACCTCCGTCCCAATTGCTTTCTTGACCTCTGTCACGATTTTTCGTTGGGTCAGAAGCTGCTTCGTGAAGACTCTCTTGGTCTCCTCGACTAGTCTCGCGTAGCGTGCGGTTTGTCTCCATAGATCAACCTGTTTTCTGTGAACATCTACCCTTTCTTTGGTGTTTGGGATCTTGATTGTGTCTGCTGAGGCGTTGGGAGCTTTATGAGTGGCAGCATCTTGCTTTTTTTCGATTTCAACGATCTGTGATTCGATCTCTGCAAGAGTCTCGTCTACCGGTTTCTCCAGCGTAACGGGCTCTACCTCAACTTCCTCGGACACTGCTCCAAGGGTTTCAACAAGACGATCAATTCTCGCGGAAAGTAACGAGCACTTAGTGAGAACTTCGACCGGCAACTCATCCAGTTGCTGCTCAACCCTCTGAAGAACGTCCTTCATCGGTTCATTTGTAATAGGAGTCTTAACTTTGACCTCTGAGTGTACTTCTACATTGAGATCCTTAAGAATTTGCTCAATCTTGGAGAGAAGCTGAGAGCTCTTTGCTGAGATCTCAGTTGGAACTGTGTGAGGGACAAGCATTTCCTTCCCCTCCTCTGACGTCGTTCCCATATCGATAAACTGAACAATACTAGCTTCGCCAAGAGATCGAACGACTGCATCAACATTGTCTTTGAGTAGCATAACCTTAAGCTTTCGCATCGGTGTCCAGAGGCTCCTTTTCAAAGGTAAGATTCACGAATATGGTCGCAATGGTATAAGGATTACCATTTCATGGTGGGGAAAGCTCTTAAAGCTCCGCTCTCAAAGTCATGGTGCTTGGTGCCAGCCTTGCTCGAAGCCTTCAAGTTTATTAGAGAAAAAGAAAAAGAAGCTGAAATAATGGTGAAGGAAGCCCAGACACAAGCAGAGAAAATAAGAATTGAAGCACAACAGAGGGCTGAGGAGACCTACAGGAAAACGTGGAAGCTGGAAATGCTCAAAGCGGAACGTCAGTCCTCGGAACTGAAAGAGAAGGCACGAGAGCGCGCTAAAGGCGAGGCTGAAGTGTTCCTTCGCCAAGCTGAAGAGCAGATAACGAAGATCAGGAAAAGAGCCCAGAAAAAAACGAAAGAAGCGGTTGACACTGTTCTGATTGAGATTCTGCCAAAGTGAAAGCGCCATGGATTCCAAGATTCAGAAGATCGCTCAGCAGATTCTTGATGACGCAAAGGAAGAGTCCGAGTCCATCTTGGATGCCGCTCGGAAATCTGCAGATGCTCTGACGGAAAAACAGAAGCAATTAGCTCTTCAGAAGGCAAAAAAAGAATCCGTAGCTCGCATGAAGAAAGCTGAAAGGGAAGCAGAGGTCATCAGAGGAAGAGTAACGATAGAAATAGAGCAAGAAGCACATTGGAAGGTCTTGTCCGAGAAGAAGAACCTTACCACAGCCATCTTGGAACAGGCAAAAAAACGACTCCTGAAGCTGCAGAAGTCAGAGGGCTATGCTTCAATACTTGAGAAGCTCATTGTAAACGCTGGAGTTGCCTTGAGCGGTGGAAGTCTAGAAGTTACACTGAACGAAAAAGATAGGTCTCAACCATTGAACATCAGCGCGCTGGGAGAGGCTATTACGGAAAAAACTGGAGTAGAGACTCAGCTGGTTGTCTCCAATGAAGTAATCAAACTCCTTGGTGTGCTGGTGAAAACCGAGGATGGCAGAATAGTCGTCGACAGCACTTTCGAAGCCATAATGAAACGACGAGAAAGAGAACTCAGATTCAAAATAGCGAAAATCCTGTTTGGGAACAGTTGAGGTGCGTGCGCAATGTGCATTAGAATGTGCTTTATTCTAGGAATCGGGAAATTAAAATAAATGAATCGAACCGTGAAATAGGTGTTCCCATTCCTTCTGTTTAGTGAGATCAGAGAGGGCTTCAGCATATATCTTCACCTTAAAGGTCTCAGCATTGTCTACTGACCCGTCCTTTGCGTGTTTTCGGCTAACGTTCTCAAGTTGCTGCAACATGGTCCTCGCCAGCTTTTCGAGGGTTGCTGGTGAGACGCCAAAGAAACGGTGTTGCAGCTGGAGGGTGGTGAAAATTCCCCTTAGATGCACTATCTGCATCTGTATGAAATACCTTCTCACGGCGTTTGGTATGCGTGAACAGTCTACCGTGAAGAAAGCTGCTACTGGCATGTAAAATTTCTGCAATATGCCGTGTTCTTCAGGCTCAACCCTTTCCAAGCAGATGAAATGGGTCTTCAGCAATAATTTTAGGTGGTAGCCGACTGCCGCTCTTGTAAGACCAAGCTCCTTAGAGAGTTGAGCCTCTGTCATAGGATACTCGCACAGCAGCTGTAAGATTTCGGCTCTGGTAAAATCAGCAAGTAGCCGAATCCTTTCAGGGTCATCAACAATGCAAACAGATCTCTTGAAAGGTTTGGACATGTTCTTTTTTCCTCCGTTATCTCTTTTCCATGAGCTTATAGGTTAGAATGTTTTTTTTCATCCGCACGAGACTGTCCATTAGAGCAATGAACTACAACTTCTCCCAGACCTTATAACCACCTTGTGCAAATCAATAGCATAAGATACAACACGATAAAAAGTAGAGCGCTCGCAACCCTTCCACTGGAAGCTTCAACGATGGCAATTCCGTAGGCAATGCAAGCAGGTATCCAGAGGTGTATGACCTTAGGTTTCATCTTCCACTTCACTCCTCCGTGCGAGGAATCTGAACGCTGATGGGTTCGAAACAAGCCTGTTCTCTTCGTTGCTTAAGCTGCACGCGTGTATAGCCCCAATATACCAAACCCCAAGAAAGCAAGTGGTTGAATCACGTCCTGAACCTAGGTCAGCTTCAATTAAATATTTATATCGATTAAAAGATTTAAATAGCATGGTTTAAAGTAATTGTTACCAATCACTTTTCAGCTGGATGGGAATTTTAATGTCTAAGGGGGAAGGTTTAGAGGCTTTTGAGTTGATAGTTGTCGAGCATGGTGCTGATGAAGAAGTTCTCCAAGCTCTGATGAAAATGGAAGGTGTTACGGAGTCTTCACTTGTTTATGGAGAGTTTGATATCCACTGTAAAATCGAGGTAGAAAATCTGGCTGAGCTCACAGAAGTAATTACCAAAATTAGAAAACTCAAAGTTTTCACTACAGAGACACTTATCGCCTACGCGCGTACGAAAAGAAAAAGCAGACTCACCAGTAGGCACCATAAAAAAATGCACCATAGTCGAGCAAGACACTGATGAGCAACTAAATATTTACTTTTACGATTCGCGCGCGCAACGCATAAGAGTTTGCGCTTTAATGAAAGAGGGAGATTATAGTTACGTTTTCGATGCTCCTTATGGCACTATTGTCGCTTGTTCTTGGTTTCTGTATTGGTATCTATGTTGCTCTAAATTTGCTGTGCAATTGCCGTAGCGGTTTTGTGTTCTCAACCTATCTCTGGCTTGGATTCGACTCTGAAGCATGTCATCATCGCATTCGTGAGTTCTCAATCTATCACGATCTTGCGTTTGAAGCATGTCAGAATCACCTGTTCCATTGACATATGCTTGAATCGGTGTAGCGAACAAAGCTATCGACACTATTCCGAACACTAGAGCTATTCCTACAATCATTTTTGTTTTTCCTATCATTATTTTCCACCTCCTTTTTCTGCTTACAAGAAAAACAATGGCGCCCGTGTGGTTTAGATGGTTGGTGTAACAAAACGTTTCAGATTTTGAAACAGCTTATAAACGCCGTTTCGTCTTCTCACTCTATGAGTGAAACATGCGCTTCAAGATCCTGGTTTTCATTTTGGTAGTTACGTTAGCAGTCAGCGTTCTTAGTTTGTTCATTTTTGCATTTGAAGGGGGTTTTGGTGGAAGAGGTCGCAGTATGGCTCCAGAAGTTCCGCAATCCCTCTGGCTTGCTTTGTTTGCAGCGCCACTTCTCATAGCTGTATCAGTGTTAGGATATTCTCTAGTATTTCCTGAACTCAGCAAGGAGCAATCAAGGAAAACGACTTTGCTGGCAGTTGAGAAAGAGTCTGCCCTTGTGGCAGTGCTACGGGTTCTAAATGATGATGAAAGAAAGGTAATGGAAACCCTGGCTGCTGAAG
>DAOWHM010000102.1 GCA_030641425.1 Candidatus Bathyarchaeota archaeon
AGATCAATCACATACACCGTGGAAGTTCTCTTCATTGTTCATTCTTCCATTTCACATGGATATTTCTGGTTTTACGATGTAATATGTAAATAACATTTGTGAATCCCAAATCAAGAAATCCCTAGCTCGCACGCGAAGAGAGCTAGGGAGAGAAGCAAGTGCAAACCATTCCATACATAATCACTAGGTGTTCTTAGAACTGATTAGCCTCTTAATTTTGCGTAGACGTATTTTCTACTTTAAGCATCTTCCGTCTGCGATCGTTCTTTGGACGTAGCAGATCTTCTACGATTTTAAATTGCCTTTCGTAGATGTGACAGTTCTTAGAGTGAAAGATTAGTGTTCCCGTTTTGAGGTTGAGGTTTCCTCGTCTGCTGATCTCGGTAGCAAGAGCTTCATTAAACAGTTGAATTCCAGCTATGTTTGCTGGCAAACCTGCATATGCGTCCCAGGACCTGAAGTAACATGTGAGGTGAAGCTTCTCATTGAGGATTTCTGTGTCAATAAGACTAAGGCAGGGTGGCTCATGTTTTTTGCCGTTCAGACTTTTCTTTATGTCTTGGGGCAATCGTATAGCTAGGGTGACTTGCCTGTCAGCCTTTTCCTGTAGATATCGCTTAACAGCTTCTTCCACTTGATCTACAGGTTTTCGTAGTCTGCTTCCATAGGTGTAGGTTTCATCCTCTATTGCGCCGGACCACAGATATTTGAGAGCGTACCATTGCACGTATTTCATGTCACAAGGAGCTTTGTCGCTGACGAGAGGTCTATTTTCCGGTTTGACAATCTCTATAGAGATGTTTAGTTTTCGTGTCTTGGAGCATTCTGAACCATAGGATACCTCGAAGGAATCACCTTCATTCCATATGACTTCTAACGTCTTGTACCAAGCGTCTGGACAATCGAAAGCTGTGACCTTCACATGTTTCATGACGTATCCTCCAAGTTGACTGTAGGTGTGAAGGAATGTATATTAAAACTGTTTTTGCTGTCTCCAACTCAAGGAAAGGCAAATGGGTAGTCAGATGTTTGCGTAGATTCGCGTGCTTGAATATCGTCCGCCTTTCATTTCATTGTTGATCTCGCGAAGAATAAGTATTCTCTTGAATGTTGGGGGATGGGTGGAGAACCAAGAGTTGATGGTTATCCACTTTGACTTAGCTTCCCTTTCCATGGCCAGTTGAAGTTCTTTTTCATCTAACACTCCATCACGGTCCAAATCGTATTCTTCTTTTCGCTTGATTATACTTTGGCATTCCTGTTTTGCCGTGGCTGGATCGCCTATGTAGAAAGTTCTTGCGCCTGTTGTTGGCTTTGGGGAAAGAGAGAGACCATAAGTGATTTTCGCCAAGGCACTCTGCAGTTGATAGGGTTGCCCTGTTAGATATGCTGAGTAGGCGTCAGCGTAGTGTTCGCGCAGCCTGCTTAGCCCCATAATGCATAGTAGGGTGGCTATGTAGACAACGTAGGATATTGCGGCTACGATGAATAATGCTGCTCTGAGACCACCTGCCTTATTTTCTTTGGAACTGCGACTCCACCTTGCACCCTCAAAGGTTATCCAAGAAATCCAGTAGGCTAAGAGAGGTAGGGCTGCAAGCATGGTCATGATTAAGTAGTCTCTATGTTTGATGTGACCGAGTTCGTGGCCTAAAACGGCTTTAACTTCATCTTTATTCAACTGTCTAAGCAACCCTTCGTGCATTGCCAAAGTGCTACTTCCCGCAGTTCTGCCAAAAACGAAGGCATTAGGTGTTTGATCTGGAACTATTGCCAATTTAGGAGTGGGAACACCCCCTTTTTGAGCTAGCTCTTTCACGGTTGACTCAAGCCACGGATTCTCACCCTGCTCTAAGTAGCGTAGATGCGTGGAGCCTCTAACAATTGCAGGTCCAATGAGGTATTGGAAGATAATGAAGATGATAGTTACTACAAAAGCCCATGTGATTGGAAGTTGGAGCACAAACATTATCACCACTAAGAAGGCTGAGAACAGAACACTTACTAAGAAGATGGATAGAGTCATGGAAAGCTTCAGTTTCGCGAGTTTAGCCAAGCTTCAAAGACCTCATCATAGTAGGTTAAAGTGATTGTTCAGTAGGGATAAGAGTTTTCTTGCTTGAGTGAACTTAGGGAAAGATGGGCACTTGGTGCTCGCTGCAAATCATATATAAATCGTCAAGGCAGATTGAGGTTATAGTGGAGGAAGTAAGTTGAGAGCACAGTTTGGGTTACTCACATTCGGAGTTTTTCTGATATTCGTCGCAGCTTGGATCTCAAGCTGGATTTTAGGAGCTATAAAAGTTCAGAATGTCGCTCCATTGGTTCTTCTATCAACTGGCGTTTGGACTATAAGCCTCGCAATCGTTAGAAAAGTCAGTCACAGCATAGATGGTGATGCTTTCGCCACTTTTAGCTGGGGTATGCTCTTTATTGTTCTCGGTGGCTCATGGTTCCTAAGCAATATTGGAATGGCAGTTGAATTCGTAATTGTCTTCTTACTGCTTCTACTAGGTGGATTAGCAGTAGCCACAGCGTTACGTTAAAGTATAGATTATTGACTCAACTAAGCCATTAGTCTCTGAGGGACTCAGATGTCTATAGTACGGAAGATCAACTGTATACACTGTGGAGGTCCTCTTCAATTCAATCCTGGAGAAATAGTAACAACTTGTAGATATTGTGGGTTTACCCAGGTAATCGATGTAGATAAGCCCTTCAACTTTGAGCATTCTATGTTTCTGAATGAATACGTTGATG
>DAOWHM010000112.1 GCA_030641425.1 Candidatus Bathyarchaeota archaeon
AAGAGTTGAAGGAGTCGCCTAAGGAAGAGTTGAAGGAGTCGCCTAAGGAAGAGTTGAAGGAGTCGCCTAAGGAAGAGTTGAAGGAGTCGCCTAAGGAAGAGTTGAAGGAGTCGCCTAAGGAAGAGTTGAAGGAGTCGCCTAAGAAGGAACCATCTGCTGAAGCCAAGAAGCCAACGCTAGATGAAGTTGAAAGCAAGGAGGCAACTTAAATGCCAATTATCAGGATTAAAGACATCAGAGACATGTCCTCAGACAAACGTCGAGAAAAAGTGACAGAACTACGAACCGAACTTGTAAGATTAAGAACGATGACGAAGGCAGGTGGCAGCATCGAGAATACTGGACGTGTAAGAGAATTGCGAAAGACCATCAGTCGAATTCTCACAATAGAACACGAAGTACAACTCCTAGAAGCTAAGGAGGTAAAGGAAAGGTGAAAGTCACTCCTTTGATAGTTCAAGACGAATTTATAGGACTTAAAGTGAGGGTTACAGACTCTACAAACAGAGATCTCATTGGAATCTCTGGAACAGTAATCAACGAGACTCGAAACACACTAACTGTACTGAATGGAAGCAAAAGGAGAATTGTAGTAAAAGACCACGCAACTTTCCATTTCACACTACCTGATACCACAATCGTAGAAGTTGAAGGCCATATCCTCCAAGGACGTCCAGAAGAACGTCTAAAGAAGCGGATCAGGAGGCTTTGGTAAAGATGGCTCTCTCTTTGAGAAAGCCAAAGGGAACCTGCACGGACCCTGAATGCCCGTTCCACGGAAGGCTCTCCGTTAGAGGACGTGTTTTAGATGGGCTAGTCACAAGTGCAAAGATGGACAAAACAGCGATAATTCGACGAGACCACCTTCAATATATGCCTAAGTTCAAACGTTATGAGAGAAGACACAGTCACATCCCAGCTCATAATCCACCATGCATAAGCGCAAAGGAAGGTGACCGAGTTAACATCGCAGAGTGCCGTCCAATAAGCAAAACTGTCTCCTTCGTTATAGTTGGAAAGTTGGAGGAGAAATAGTTGTCTTCTAAGGTTAGGCCTGGAGCATTGTTTGCTAGAGCAATGGGCGGGCAACGGCATAGGGTCACAAAAGGTGTTCAATGTGGCACAGTGTTGAGGTGCGCTGATAACACTGGGGCTCGAAACTTGAGGCTCATTCAAGTCATAGGGTATAAGGGACGGCTAAGAAGAGTACCGTGTGCAGGTGTAGGGGATCTGATCATGGCTTCAGTCCGAAAGGGAACACCCGATATGCGCAAGAAACTTTTCAGAGCAGTTGTTGTTCGACAACGAATGCCCTTCCGCCGTGCAGAAGGCATCTGGGTGCAGTTTGAAGACAACGCAGCAGTAATCATAACAGTTGAGGGAGAGATGAAAGGCTCAGAGATCAGAGGACCTGTGGCAAAGGAAGCTGCAGAACGATGGCCTCGCATCGCAAGCGCTGCTAGCATAATCGTCTAGGTGAACAGGATGAAAATTACAAAACCAAGAACCCAACGCAGAAATATGTTCCAAGCTCCTGCACACATCCGCCATAGATTCTTTTCAGCGCCATTAACTCCCGACTTGAAGAAGAAGCATTACACTAATGCTATCCCCGTTAAAACCGGAGACACAGTTCGCGTAATGAGAGGCGACCGTAAAGGGCTTGAAGGTAAAATAACAAGCGTCAACCGGAAGAAACTCAGAATATATGTCGAAGGTGTTACACGGGAGAAAGTCGATGGAACAGCGATCCCTATTCCCATTCACCCCTCAAAAGTGATGGTTGTAACTTTGAATCTAGATGACAAATGGCGTCGAGAATCATTAAAGCGGAAAATTCCATCAGAAGAAATCACCCAACCTCCAACTCCCAAAACTGAGGAGTTGATCAACGACAAAAAGAAAGCAAAGAAAGTGAAGAAAACAAAGAAGAGAAAAACAAGAAAGAAAACAACGAAGCCAGCCCTTATTAAAGCTAAAACATCTGAAAAACCTAGGAAGCAAAGGCAGAAGAAGTCCAAGAAAACTGAGGCAGGTGGAGAATAACATGGGAAGAAAAGGTGGAACCACACATCTCAAACGTAATCCAGCCCCAAAATTCTGGAATATCCACCGTAAAGAATTCGTTTGGACAGTAAGACCAAAATCAGGTCCCCATGCTTTGCAGCAAAGCCTTCCTTTAACCTTGATCGTAAAAGAGATGCTGGGCTACGCAAAAACCAGACGAGAAGCTAAAACTATAATCTCACAGGGAAAAGTCCTAGTCGATGGAAAACCTCGAGAGGAAGCATACCCCGCGGGTTTGATGGACATTGTTGCGATCCCAGAAGCAAAAGCAACATACCGAATTCTAACGCACAAAAAAGGACTCATATTGCATCCAACAAAAGAGGACGAAGCCAACTTCAAACTCTGTAGAATTGAAAACAAAACAGTTGTCCCAAAAGGGCAGGTCCAACTCAATTTTCACGATGGCACAAATAAGTTGATCCATATTGCAGACCCCAAGAATCCTACAGAAGATGAATATCACACTCTCAACGTTATTAAATTGAGCATTCCTGACCGGGAAGTATTAGGTCAAATAAAAATGGCGAAAGACACAATTTCATTGATCACAGGAGGAAAAAATAGAGGAACTTATGGAAAGATCGTGGACATCGAAGAAGTTGCAGGGAAAAAGCGTCGTTCACTACTAGCAACGATAGAAAACAAAGCTGGAAAACGTTTCCAAACGATTCTCAGCTTCATTTTTCCAGTAGGAGAAGGTGAAGAGTCGATCTCATTGCCAGAGGTGAAATAAATGTCAGAAGAAGAGGAAATCCGCAAGAAATGGCAGAAGATCCCGATGTCCAAACCAAGAATTCGAAAAGTAACAGTTAATATTTCAGTGGGGGAATCAGGAGAACCCTTGGAACGGGCAGGGAAGGTTCTTCAAGAACTTACAGGTCAGAAGCCTGTTAAAAGGAAAGCAAAGCAGACGATAAGGGATTTTGGAATAAGGGAGGGTGAACCAATAGCGTGTATCGTAACCCTCCGAAGGGAAAGGGCTGTGGAATTTCTTAAGAAAGCACTACAAGCTATCGACAACAAGCTATCACGAAGCTGCTTCGATAAATATGGGAACTTCTCCTTCGGGATAAAAGAGCACATCGAACTCCCTGACACAAAGTATAGACCAGAGCTAGGAATCTTCGGGATGGATGTTTCTATCACGTTGGGTCGCGCAGGTTATCGAGTCAAAGAACGACGATGGGCAAAATCAAAAATCAGCAAACACCACCTCATGACCACAGAAGAGGCAATTGTACTCGTTAAAGATACTATAGGAGCCGAAGTTGTGTGAGGTGTAGATAAATGGGAAAGCAGAGACCCAAGAAAGAACGGAAATTCGGCAAAGGAAGCAGACCATGCCGACGATGCGGCTCATTTGGTTCAGTAATCCGCCGCTACGATTTATATATATGTCGACAATGCTTTAGGGAGATAGCCAAAGATCTTGGCTTCAAAAAATATGAATAGGAGGTTGAAAAGCGGTGACTGATACAATCGCCAACGGTATGACCACGTTGATGAATAACGAAATGCGGCTGAAGCGAGAATGTGTAATTAAACCTGCCTCTCGACTTCTGGGCAGGGTACTTAGAGTCATGCAACTCAACGGTTACATCGGCGAGTTCGAATACATCGACGATGGCAGAATAGGAAAATTCAAAGTCCAACTTCTCGGTAGAATAAATAAATGTGGCGTCATCAGACCCCGTTTCCCAGTACGAGCAGACGAGTTTAAGACATGGGAAACTAACTTCCTTCCTTCACGAGACATGGGAATCCTAGTGGTTTCAACCTCGAAAGGAGTAACTTCTCACAAAGCGGCAAAAGAAGAAAGGATAGGAGGACGTCTACTAGCCTTCGCGTACTAGGAGAAACGAAGATGCGCCTCTTGAAAGCTGAGAAAACCATTGAGATTCCCGAAGGTGTAGATGTCACCATAAATGGAAGAGTAGTCACGGTATCAGGGGAGAAAGGAACATTAACCAGAGATTTCTCTCACGCATCATTACTCATCCACAAAGAAAACCAGCTGATAAAAATCCAGTCAAACTGGCCACGTAAGAGAGAAGCAGCAACTGTGGGAACTGTAGGATCCCACATCAGAAACATGATAATTGGAGTAACAAAAGGATTTACGTACAAGTTGAAGATAGTTTTCTCCCACTTTCCAATAAACGTCAAAGTCGAAGGCCCGAATGTGGAAATAGCGAACTTCACCGGAGAACGCAGTCCACGCTCAGCCAAGATAGTGGGCGATACCAAGATTTCCGTCCAGTCAGAAGACGTGATTGTCCAAGGAGTAAATCTGGAAAAGGTAAGCCAAACAGCAGCAAACATAGAGCAAGCAACTAAAGTAAAGAACAAAGATCCCCGAGTGTTTCTGGACGGATTGTATGTGTATGAACGCCTTGAGGGGATGGAAACATGACTGCAGATACACCACGAAATCGTAAGGCCATCAACTTGCGAAAGAAGGTGAAGAAGAACAATCCTAACTTTAGACGCCATGAAAGCTGGCGTTACAAACGCCTAAAGACGAGTTGGAGAAAGCCTCGAGGTCTAGATAACAAAATGAAAGCTCAAGTAAAAGGCTGGCCCAAACAAGTTAAGATCGGGTATGGCGGTCCCCGAATAGCTAGAGGCCTTCACCCTTCAGGATATGAAGAAGTACTAGTTCACAACCCAGACGAAGCAGCGAGAGTCAATGCAGAAACTCAAGCGATACGAATCGCCCACACTGTAGGAACAAGAAAGCGGATTTTAATAACTTCAATAGCTAGAGAAAAAGAAATTCACATCTTGAATCCACTTGTAAGAGAGGTTGAAGAAGAGAGAATCGAAGAAGAAATCTCCGAAGAACCACTCTTAGACGCTGAAGAGACCGAACCAGAAAAAGAGAAGACGCTGAAGAAGCCTAGACGCCAGAAGAAATCCAAGGGAAGTGAAAGTTAGGTGGATCTTAAGAGTCAACGTCGTCTTGCAGCAGAGATTCTTAAAGTGGGTGAAAACAGAGTTTGGATAGACCCCGAAAAGATTGATGAAGTCGAAACTGCCATCACAAGAGAAGAAATAAAGAAGCTTATCCACGAAAGGTCCATAAAGCGAAAGCCTGAGAAAGGAGTTAGTCGATCACGCGCTCGTGCCTACCATTTACAGCGAAAGAAAGGATTGAGAAAGGGCCAAGGGAAAAGAAGCAAATCAAGAATATCGAGGAAAGAGACTTGGATGAAGAAGATTCGAGCCTTGCGAAGGAAACTTAGAGAGCTAAAACAAAAGCGGGTCATCACGGAAAGTACCTACCGTCAATTCTACCGAATGGCTTCAAGCGGAATCTTCGAATCAAAGGCTGAACTTGAACATCGAATAAAAGCAAAGGGTTTGTGGAGGACCCGCTAATGGCAAAGGGTCCGTCCTACAGAGTTCCTTTCAGGCGACGCCGAGTAGGAAAAACTGACTACAAAGCAAGAAAGGCACTTATAGTTTCAAAACTTCCACGCGTAGTGACGAGAATCTCACTGAGACACATGAGCGTCCAAATAATTGAAGCAACGTCAACAGGAGACAGAGTTATGGCATCAGCGAAATCACAAGAACTTAAAAAGTACGGCTGGAAAACTACATGTGGAAATCTACCTTCAGCATACTTAACAGGTCTCTTATGTGGCAAGAGAGCATCAGAAAGAAAGGTGAAAAACGCAATTCCAGATATAGGGCTCACCCAACCCACAAAAGGAGCTCGCATCTTCGCTTCTATAAAAGGCGTCGTAGACGCCGGTGTTAACGTCCCTCACAGCACAGAAAAACTTCCGAGCGAGGAAAGATTGAAGGGTCAACACATCGCTGACTACGCTGAAATCCTGTCCTCAAATGTGGAAGTATATGAGAAAACATTCTCTGGTTACTTGAAAGCAAAGGTTCCACCGGAAAAAATCCCGAAGCATTTTGAGGCCTTGAAGAAGAAAATTTTAATGCCCTCCGAGAAGCAGGTAAAGCCTAGGAAGAAGAGGAAAACTGGAAAGTCTGTAGTTGGAAAGACTAAGGAAGGAACAAAGAAAAAGAGGAAGAGCAGAAGGAAGGTTGAAAGAAAGTGAGGAGAAGACGGTCAAGGCGTTCATCCCGCAGGCGCCCACGCAGACGAGAAGTCAGTGAAGCTTGGGTTCCAAAAACGACTCTGGGAAAGATGATCCAAGGAGGTCGAATCTCTTCAATGGAAGAAATCTTCATGGAAGGGTGGAAGATACGTGAACCTGAGATAGTAAATCTCTTGCTTTCAGACATACGTGAGGAAGTAATCGATATTAATCTGGTGCAGAAACAGACTGACGCAGGCGAAAAATCAAGATTCAAAGCTGTGGTAGCAGTTGGTAACAATGATGGCTACATAGGACTAGGCAATGGAAAAGCGCGACAAGTACGTACAGCAATTGAGAAGGCAGCTTCAGACGCTCGGCTAAACTTAAGCTTCGTGCGCAGAGGCTGTGGAAGCTGGGAATGTGGCTGCAACAAGCCCCATTCAACACTATTCAAAACAATCGGTAAAAGCGGAGGCGTAGAAGTAATTCTAATTCCAGGTCCTCGAGGTCTTGGTTTGGTGGCCAGCGAAACAGCTAAAGTTATCCTAGGACTTGCAGGAATAAAAGACTGCTGGACTAGAAGCTTCGGCGCCACACGGACAATTCCTTCATTTGCTTACGCAATCTTCGACGCTTTAAAGAAAACGTGCAGCCTTGTCACCCCAGAAGACTGGATGAGATAACATGGTTGATCGAAAGTGCTTGGCTGTAGTTCGCGTTCGAGGAGTAGGTGATGCGCATCCAAAAATCGAAAAAACCTTAGAACTCCTACACCTCAATAGAAACTGCCAAATCACACTCATAGATGATCGTCCCAGTTTCATCGGTATGCTGAAGAAGGTAAGACACTTCGTTACGTGGGGTGAAATTACCAAAGACAATATCTATCTTTTGCTCAACAAACGCGGCAGACTTGTAGGTAACAAGAAGGTAGACGACGAATATGCCAAAAGAATCGGCTTCATGAGTCTTGAAGAACTAGCTGACGCAGCCCACAAAGTGAAAATTCAATTTCGAGGTCTACCAGACATCAAGCCCGTATTCCGCGCCCATCCTCCAAGAAAAGGATACAAAGGAAAAATAAAGAAAAGCTACACAGTTGGAGGAGTAACAGGATACTGTGGTGAAGCAATAAACAAACTCATAAAGAAAATGGCCTAGCAGGTGAGAGGTCAAGAAAGAAAGCAATTAACTGTGAAGTGTGATAGAAGAATGCCCCATAAACTCAGAAAGACTCGGAAAAGACGAGGTACAAGAACTGTAGGCTGGGGTAGGACTGGTCAACATCGCAGCTCCGGCCAGAAAGGAGGAAGGAAAGTTGGCCGCCGCAAACACTTATGGTCATATGTTCTAAGGTATGAACCTGACTACTTCACCAAGAAAGGTTTCCATTCAACGCAACATAAAGAAGTCAAAATCGTGAATGTTGGAGAATTAGAGAATTTAGCGTGGAAACTCGACTCTGAAGAACAACTGGAAGAGAAAGATGGACTTCCATTTCTTGACCTAGATTTTCTAGGCTATGACAAACTTCTCAGCTTAGGAAACATTGCCAAACCTTTTTCAATAAAAGTTGCTTCCTATTCAAAATCAGCTAGTAAGAAAGTCCAAGAAGCAGGGGGCAGAATATCCACAGAGAAAGCAAACTAGACCCTATATGATCCATTAACAAATGAAGAGAATGGGAAGGAGTTACTTGACTGGTAGATTCATCGGATTATTCAAACCAATAGCAAGATTCTTGCCTGAAGCAAAACCGCCTGGAAGAAAAGTTGGCTTCAACGAGAAACTGCTCTGGACAGCGCTTGCTTTAGTTATCTACCTGGTTATGGCAGAAGTTCCATTGTACGGTCTGCAAGCTGGAGAAAGCGGCTTCGAGATGAGCTATCTGCGGGTTATCTTCGCATCAAACAGGGGAACCCTACTTGAACTCGGAATCGGGCCGATAGTAACAGCAGGGTTAATCCTCCAACTTCTAGCAGGGTCAGGGATGATAGGCATTGACATGTCAAATCCCGAAGACAGAAGTCTATTCACAACAGCAAGCAAATTCTTCTCCATATTGCTGACAGGAGTCCAAGCGTTCGCATACATAATCGGCGGAGTCTACGGGGCATTACCAGGCTCAGTAGCCATCGTGATATTTATCCAACTCTTCTTTGCGGGAATAATAATTTTACTGCTAGATGAAATGATCCAGAAAGGATGGGGAATCGGGAGCGGAATCAGCCTCTTCATCATGGCAGGCGTAGCCCAAAAAATAATGTGGGACAGCTTCGCCCTAACTCCTGGGCTTGTCGATCAGAAAAGCTATGGGGCCTTCCCAGCCCTATTTCAGACAATCGGCTCTGGCCAACCAATCTTCTCCATCCTCATGAATTATATACCCTTCAACGCAACTTCAGGCGCAGCCGCCCACCTCATCCCTGCAGTAGATAACGCCTTCATCCGACCTCAAAACCTACCTTCCCTCCTCGGATTCTTCACAACCATTGCAGTGTTTCTTGTTGTAATGTACGTGGAAGGTATCCGAGTTGAGCTCCCTGTATCTCACGCCAGCTACCGAGGATACCGCGGCAGATATCCAATAAAACTTCTATATGTCTCAAATCTACCAGTAATCTTCGCTTCAGCGCTATTCGCCAACATATATTTCTTCTCGCAGATCATATGGAACAACTTCAACCAGCTGAATACAAACGTCTTCCTAAATCTTCTAGGCACTTACATTTGGGCAGGAAATCAACCACAACCCACAGGAGGATTAGTCTACTATGTCTTAGCACCCCGAAGCATCCTAGATGTAGCCTTGAACCCCACCAGAGCCGTAATCTTCGCCCTCATCATGGTGACATTCTGTGTCGTCTTCTCACTAACTTGGCTCGAAGTAGGCGGTCTAGGTCCAGCAACAGTAGCGAAACAGTTAGTGGACTCAGGAATGCATATTCCAGGATACCGAAGGTCCGCTCGACCTATAGAAGCGGTGTTAAAACGCTACATCCCAGCAGTCACAGTTCTCGGAGGAATCACAGTCGGCTTAATAGCTGCCGTCGCAGACTTCTTCGGAGTCTTCGGAACAGGTATGGGTGTACTGCTGTCCGTAGGTATAATATATCAATATTATCAACAACTAATGCAAGAACGGGTCGCAGAGATGTACCCAGCATTCCGTTCCCTCCTGGGAGGCTAAAAATAGAAAATAGTTAAAAACCTGAACAACAAACAAGTTGAACGAATAAGAACCAATAAACGGAGAAATTTGTATGCTATTGTTTATAGAATGGCTCTTGGAGCCCTACGCGCCAGCAGCAACAGTTTTCATACTCCTTCTATGCGTTTCCTTAACATTACTCACTTCCTTCGTCAATCGTTTGCTTTCCAATCCCGGACAGATGAAAGCCTGGAGACAGGAGATTAAAAAATGGACAGAGGACTTCAAAACAGCTCAAAAAACTAAAGACAAGAAACTCTTAGCCAAAGTAGAAAAGAAAAAAAAGAGTATAATGAAGTTACAGCAGAAGATGTCATGGCAATCAATGAAGGTTTCACTACTCTTCTTCGTTCCTTTCATAATCATGTGGCAAGTGTTATGGGGCATATATAGAGGACCTGTGGCGTTTCTGCCAGGCTTTGGTCACCTTTCCATCGTTTATTGGTACCTACTCTGTTCACTCTTCTTCAGTACCTTATTCTCTCGAGCCTTAGGCGTGGGAATAGCAGGAATGGAATAGGATGCTATGTATACCCGTTTACGAGAAAACTCGGAGTACATGGAGAATATTTTTTCCTCAATCAATAGACTGTAAAGTTGAATTCACTATCTTGGGACAAGAAGAGTGGGATCTGCTGTAATGTCTCCCAGCCAAGATCAGAAGAAGAAGATTGTGTTGTGCATTTCAGGAATGGCTGGATCTGGCAAGAGCACTCTTGCTAAGAGAATCGCTCGAAAATATAAGTTGAGCTACCTTTCCGGTGGTGACGCGTTGAAAACCCTAGCGATGGAAGCAGGTTTCAAGCCTACAGACAGAGGGTGGTGGGAGAGCGAAGAAGGATTGAGGTTTCTTAAGAAAAGAAGAGAGGACTTATCATTTGACAAAAGGGCGGATGAGAAACTTCTGGAATGGGCAATGCAGGGTGATGTTGTTCTCGACAGTTGGGCTCAAGCTTGGCTTCTCAAGCAAGGTCTTAAGGTCTGGTTGGAAGCTTCAACTGAAGAGAGAGCTAGACGAATTGCAGAGAGAGATCGAATAACATTCGATCAAGCATCTAATGCTTTGAAGGAGAAAGATGGGATGACCCAAATGATCTATAAAGAACTCTACGGTTTCGATCTTGGAGAGGATTTCTCACCATTTGACGTAGTTCTGGATGTGACCCAGCTGTCTGAAGATGAAGTCTTCAATACAATAAGCTTGCTTGTGGATCGCCTTCTATACTGATTGTATTAGTAGATACCGATGTGGCTGCGAATTCAAAACAAGGAGAAATTAGAAAAAACGAGGAGGTTAACCGTGTCCAGCTGCAGGAGCTGAGGGTGCATCGCTGCTGGGTGACATCGGGGCATGTTTATTCGGCTTAACTTGATCAGCTGACTTGGTTCGAGAAAGCAACTTTCTAATTTTCTTGCGGAACACTACAAGAGCAATTGCGCCGGATACTATAACGCCTATGAGAATTAAGAACATCAGTTGAGGCAATGCATCTAATCCAAACTCGCTAGGTGGAATTGTTAGGCCTTTGAAGGTATAGAAAATCAGTTCAGGATCGTTGTAAACTGCATAGCCATCCCATTTTTCGAAGCCAACAGTTAGGAAGTACATCATGGCTGATATCTCGAATCCTGTTGAGGATTTCCCGGATTCAGAGTTGAAGCTTGCTTCAAAGGACCCTATAGGGGTTGTCTTACTGGTTACGTTGAAGGTGCGTACTGTGTCATTAATGGACACTGGCTTATGCCAGTCGTAGGTGCTTCCCAATCTTACGCTGGCAAAGTTTGCATTTGCTAGTTTAGCTGCTAAGTCAAATCTTGAAGATTCAGTGATGTTGTTGTTAGTTAGTTGTTCTCCCCTCTCGTCTTTAACATCCCAGGACATGTCGGTGAAAGCTGTAACGTAGTAGTTTATGGCTAGGCTTCGGTTTAGAAATACATCGTTGCCCGTATAGAAGGTGCTAACATTGTTTACACTTTGTTTTCTACCGTCGATAACATAAGGGTCTATGTCCCAGTTTCCTATGTGCTGGTCAATTTTCATTGATGCATTATTATTTATCTCTGATTCGGGATTGGTAGTGGCATCGAAGTTGATTACAAAGGCCATCTCGTCAATCATTGTTCTTGTCGGTTTATTCATGAAGTTGGGTTCATCGAAGTCTGCACCGTGAACCATGCCGTCCCACCATCCCCACATGGATCTGTCTTCTTTGAAGGGGAAAAGAGTTCCTGTAACGTTTTCGTAGGATACTCCAAAGGATACAGTTGAATTCAAAGGAACTACAATATTCCCAGTAGCATTTGTGTTTCCGAATGCTTCGCCTGGAGTAACGAAGTTGACCGAAACCACGTCCTCAGGTACAAAGAAGTGTGTTTGTTCACTACCATTATAGAGGGTGAGCCCAGCGAACTCGTAGCGGAGCCCTATCCCAGCGGCATTTGTGTTGTTGCCATCTGACCAAGCAGTATAATAGTCTTGTTGGGTGCCGAACCACAACCAATCCCATTCGTGGCTGTTGTCGTCAATCCAGTCCCATCCTTCTTTCTTTGCACGATTAAGTAGGTCAGCCCAGGTTTGGTTTTTAGCCATGTGAGCAATATCCCAATATCCCGGATTTGGCGTTCCAGTTTCACCGTTTATCAATGTAGTGTTGATGTGTTGCATTGTTGCTTGGTTCACAACGCTCATGTTGTCTGCGTAATACCAGATGTAAGTCTCATTCCACATGAAGTTCCATTCTGTGTGAACTTTGCCCATCCAAGCTCCAATGTGAATTTCATCGTCCATCATTGTAGCGTTTGGGTCCCAAATGATTTCTATGAACATTCTGTCCTCTGTTCGGTTCCACATGTCGGATCCTCTGTGAAGTCGCCTTACGAAGTATTGGTCACCAGAGGTAGCTAAATCTCCATCCAAGTCTACAGCACCACTTTCTGGAACAACTGAGAAGGCGCGAATTCCCCACATGCCATGTTCTGGCTCGCCTACAATAACGTCCCATATTGATCTTATGCTGTAAATCTGCATGTCAACAAGCATCCATCGATAGGCTTCTCCCCACATGACATGCCTTTTGTAGATGTTCATCTCGTCCAGTTTGATCTCTGAGTCTTGTCCATCAATTGTAACTTGGTAGTAGGGTTTCCACCACTGTTGTTCCTCAACTTCGAGGTTTAAACCATTCAACGTAACGGTTTCGATACGTCTCCAACGGAGGTCCGGAGTCCAATTGGAACCTTCAAGTAAGTTAATCGTGTAGTTTTCTCCATCCAGGTTGACAATGATGAACGTTGGATACCTGTATGTATTCCATTCTATACTCCATTCTCCATCCCAACGTCCAACTACTGGGCTGGGGTCAAGGATGAAATATTGTTGCCCATCCAAAGTAACATTATATCTTGGATAGACATCCTCTAGCTCCCATTCGTTCCTAAAGACATCATCGCGGACACTCTCAGAAAGGTTCCACCAATCACCGACTAATCCTACATCAACACGGGTGAGGTTCGTGGCATTCACTAAGTAGTATCCAAGCATGTCTTGGAGCATGGAATCAGAAGTAGTGTTTAGCAGTATCCAAGCAGTGCGGTTTGTGTCTATGGTCGGCACGATTTGGACAGAAGGAGTTAGGATCTGGTTAAAGTCGCTGTTGAAGGGATCAGCAATATTGTAGACTGTGCCTGAATCAGTAACGTTGTAGTAGGTCAGCACCTGTCTGAAGAAATAGGTTTTGTTGGCTACTTCAGTAATGTAGGATTCACTGAGCCAATGTACAGGTATGACCGTTCCATTCTTCATTAGTAAGTACTCGTCAGGCCATCCTCCCTGAGGCCACTCGGTTGTGACATCAACCTTTATGGTGTCATTCAGAAAGATGCAATACCCGCCCTCAACAACATTTACAGTTTTATTTCCACTTGCCAAGTCTGTATTGTAGCTCCACTGTCTAAGTTCACTCATCCCTGGGTCTCCCCAACGGTCTCCCATCCAACCAAAACTGTATTCGCTATAGATGCGGGATCCATTCAAGGTGGTGAAGTATTGCACATGTAATGTTTCGTTCCATGGAGCCTGTATCCCCGGAATGAAAACTCCCTCTGGGAACCATCTTCCATCATACCAACTGTAGTGGTGACGTGTGCCTGGACCCCAGTGAGTTCCGAATACTTTGAAGGTGGAATTAACTGGAACTTCAACACCACCCTCAAAGAAGACGTCGGTGTGCAATGGATCCCACGGTACTGCTGGGATTGTTATGTTGTGTATGTAAATAGTGTCGAAGACATCTTGTGGTAGGGAGTTGAAGGGGATTAATCTTGAGTAGTTTGCACCAGGAACTGGAATGTGGAGCTCATTAGTCCAGCTGGCTGGTTTTTGATCCCAGTCGAAATGGATCTTTAGGCCATCCAATGTGGTGATATAGGCTTGATGTATCATTTCTCCTGTTTCTGGAATCTCAATCATCTCCCAATCTTCATGGTCATTCATTGTGTAGTATGTTACGTTTCCAATGGCAACCTCAAAAACTGTAATGTAAAGTCCGGAGTGAACATTGTATCGAGTGCCATTGGGAGCTGTTATGTAGAGAGTTGAATTTTCCCGGTCGTAACCCCATCTATTATGATCATTCCACATTTGAGACTGAAGATCATATCCAGTAGTGGTCAGCAATGAAGCCCCTGTGGGGATAAATTGACCAGATCTCTCTGAGAATGTGCCGAGATGGAGAATCCATCCACCTTGCTCTATGTTCCAGTATTGCTCACCATTGACCTCAGCGTAGAAGTATCCGATCTCCTGCCTTGGCCTAGTGACTGATTTGCGCTGCCCTTGAACAACTATGAAGTAGTCTTGTCCATCTTCGGTAAGCTGCAAAGTGTATCTTGTGCCATTGACAGTTATTGATTTGAAGGTTCGCAGTCTACCTCCTCTTGATTCGAGGTTTTCGAGATCCCACCATGACATCGCCATAGCGTTTGGATAAGGAAGTTCCTGTTTGACTCCTTCAATGTCAAGGTTGGCATAGTAAAAGCTGTGTACATGATTTCCACTTATTGTGACAAGTTGACCTTGGTAATTTCCTCTGTAGTATTCGTTGGGCCAGTTTATTATGTAGTTCAATCCGTTTAAGGTTACGATTCTCTCCTCGTCTGGAACTGACCATGGGTCTGCATGGTTGATGACTGTTCCATTCTGCATCATCAAATAATATCCAGTTCCGTCAGGAAGCATCTGCCACCATGAACCATAATCCCTTAGAAGCACTAATGTCTGATTGAGAGTTACTCCCTGTCCGAGACGGTTCACCAACAGTGCCGTCCGATTTTCAACGTACGTCTGGTTGAAGAGTTCCCATCGATTAGTGGTAAAGTTGTATGTTTGTATTTCAAAGCCATCGTCCATGTAGATTCTGCTGCCATTCAATAACTCATAATAGCGAGGCACTATGTGCCGTTGCTGTTCTTCGTCCCAATACTCTTTGGACCAATCTTCCATTGCATAGTCCATAAACGTGTCAAAGACTGTGCCATTAGCTAAGGGGGTTGGTCCCATGTCGGTAATCATGTAGGCATCAACTGTGGTTAGTTTGAGCGTTCGTATTATGGCTTGGTAAGTTTCTGTCACGTATATCTTTGTTTTGTTGAACAGCTCATAATATCTGGGTTCTGTTCCCAGTTCAGGGTCGTATTGAGCCCAATACAAATACTCCTGTGTATCTTCTTGTCTTCCCCAGTCATAATAAGTCCTCGCGTTAATTAGGAGGTCTTCGTTGCCTAAGGTGATGTAAGGGATTTCTGCTAGTTTGTATTTTTCACCGTTGTAGAGTGTGTATAGGGGAGTTGTGGGTTTGGTTACATATCGTGGTTCATATCCTGTGATTGAGCTGTTGATATAGTAAATTTGCTCAGTTGTCCAGTCAAG
>DAOWHM010000006.1 GCA_030641425.1 Candidatus Bathyarchaeota archaeon
GTGTAGCACATCATAAAGCGTTACAAAGTCCTTGTTCTCTGTGAATGGTCCTGAGCGACTTCTTCTAAGTTCAGCCATGTGAGCTCCACATCCTATTGCTTCTCCGACATCGAAGCATATCTTCCGAAGATAAGTGCCGCCTTCGCATCCTATTTTGAAGAGCACGTTCCTTTGTTGCATCTCTAAGTAATCTATATAATAAACTGTTCTTGTTCGCAGCCTTCGTTTCACCGAGGACCTTACAGGGGGTCTTTGCAGGATCTTTCCTTGAAACTCGTCCAAGACCATCTTAACTTTCTCTTCCGGAGTTTCCCTATGAAGACGCATCACGCAAACATATTCCTTGCCACCTAAGAGCAGTGCCTGCAATACCTTAGTAGCGTCTTCCAAAGCAACGGGTAGAACGCCTGTTACTCTGGGATTTCCCCGCTTCCATGACCGGAAGTCTCTAGGGTCCCACCATGACCAGCATGAGTAACATTCAATAGACGTTTCAGCCAAGCTGTAACCTCGTGACTGGAAGGACCTGCCGTCTTGTCCAAGTTAACTATGCCAAATCGAACATAATCTCTTAGAGGTCTCTCTTCAGGCCTGCATCCAAATCTGGCATCCGTTTTCTCCTGAGCTTTAGTAAGCAATTCCCTCATTGTCTCCCAAGGGGCTTTGGTTCTATTCATAATTTTCCTCCTTAGACTCATAGAGTGTTACACAAGCATTTTATATAATTGTTCAAACGGATAATGTTTCTCAGGAGCTTCTATGCCTAAACGCAACATTTCTGATTTAGCGATTATCGAATCACATCTGAAAGGCAAAACTTTGCGGGTTTATTGGTACTTGCTCAGATCATCCAATCACAGTGCTGGAGTTAGAGAAATACAACGGTCTTTGCACTTTTCAAGCCCTAGTATTTCAGTTCATCACCTTGAAAAACTACAAAATCTGGGACTTGTTGAGAAGAAGGGAACAGGTGAATATGTTCTCATTGAAAAGGTCAAGGTTGGCATCCTCCGGCTTTTCATGAGTGTCGGACGCTTCATGGTTCCTCGATACTTGTTCTATTCAGTTTGGTTATCCACGATGGTTGTTACGTATTTATTGCTGTATGGAGTAACTGGAAGTGTCCACAACTTTTTCGCATTAGTCTTCGGCATCTTTGGTTCTTCAGTTCTTTGGATTGAAACAATCAAATTGTGGAGGGAGAAGCCATATTGACTCCGTGTCAACCTGTTCTAAAATGTAGAACTAAAAGCAACATCAACCTATCATTATTCGAGGGAAGAGAAAATGAATAAAGCATGGGTTTACACTCTTTTCGCAACAAGCCTAGGCTTAACAATGATAGTTATCCCAACATTGCTCTTTGTTAAGGCGGGAGAGGACAACAACCTAGCAGTGGTTCTGCAACGGACATGGCATGCGGAAAGTCTGTCGCGACAATTCTTGGATTACTCAGACAAAGACTCTATGAAACAAGTCTCATCCAAAGAAGTGGGGATCCTAGGCATCAGCTTCATCGTGGCCTCAGCAATCTACATTTTGTCCAAGAGAAGAAGACCTCGAACAGATCGAGTTCCACCCTATATTCGACACTGCTAAACTTTTTTGATGCGATATGATATTTGCATCAGCGACAAGCATTCTTGTTTCTCACCTGTCTGACTCTGAGTTATAAGTCTTTCAGCAAGTTACCTTCTACCTGAACCAATAGAGTGTTCAACTCGTTCTAGAATAGCTTTTCTAGACGGAGTCTTCTATATAAATTTCTCTAGACGAATTTCACTTCTATATTTAATAGTGAGAGAAAAGATGAGCTATCATGTGGAATATATGAGGACAAAGATGGTAATAGTCTTAGCATTACTATCTGTGTTTCTGCTAATCTCAAGTACTAGAGCGGATTTGCTTGTTCATGTTGGTCTCGACGAAGGTTACCTCATCTCTTCATATCAAGCTGACGAAGAGAACTCTGAGGCTGTGACCATAGTTGCAGAAACAACAGACAAGAGAGTTGAAGTAATAAAATTCACTTGGTTTGCCCCAGATGGTAGCTTAACCCGAATGACCCCAAAAATCCCCGTGAAGGAAAGTAAGTCCAAATATGTGAACGAAACAGGAACTTACGCTGTATACTTCGCGGAGGACGAATTCAGAACAGATTTCCCAGGCTACCTAAGAGTTGTCGCGATCTTTCAAGATGAAGGTGAAACGACTCTCCAAGCTCAAAACCACAAGATTGCTGTTCGAGTCAACCTCCTCAATGTAGTTCCTGAAATACAACTTGCTGGAACTGCCGGATCTGTTGGCATGATGCTTCTAGGACTCGGTCTATACATTAGAAAGAGAAGACAAAAACCACACTTTGACGACAAACCTTGAAGCAGAAGCACAAACGCCACAGCTTTTGCCCTTTGATCTAAGTATTGTTTGCTTTGTCAACTATGGCTTTTCGAGCATATGTCACGTAGCCAGTGTGCCCTGTCATAAGGGTCTGAGGTCGAGTTCTCCCTCGCCTCACCTGCATTCTCCTCATAAAGCATTCAAAAGTGCCAATATCAACAAACATGTTCTCCTCCAAAGCTTCAACAGTTTTTACGACTTGGTCAATAGTTGGGCTAAACGACACGATGCTTTTGCTACCATCCAAAGCTGCATAGGCATGAGGTATTACTAGCCAAGGAGTCGCTAAGTCAAAGATAACAGCGTCCACATTCGCTTCATCGATTCCCAATGTAATGTCTTGATTCTTCAACTCCACGTATTTGTCAAGTTTTGCTTTCTTCAGATTCTTAAGCGCAACTTGTTGGAATTCAGGTCGAATCTCGTAGCTATGAACCCGCCCCCGTGGCCTTACATGAAACGCCAGAGCTGTAGTCAACGCGCCGGCTCCAGTGCCTGCTTCGACGACTCGACATCCAGTCCCTATTCCCCCAAACATTACTATCAGGGCTATGTCCTTAGGGTACAGTATCTGGGTTTTCCGTTGAGCCTTAAAGACGAAATCTCGAAGGGTAGGTGCTAAAGCTGTAAACTCCACACCCAGACTGCTGACCAATGACGTTCCATATCTCTTACCAATTAGACGATCAAACTCAATAATGCCTTTATGGGTGTGAAAACTCTTCCCTCTTTCAGCCTTAACTAAGTAGGAACGCTTTCCATTAAGAAAGAGAAGAATGTTTTCACCGTTCTTTATAATTTTTTGAACTGGCATATCAGGTCTTAATATTCCTTGAAACTTTTAAGGAATATGCCACTTCTCACCAAAGAAGCATCTTAAATGTCTAGAATAGACAAAGGGGTCCTACCAGATTTTTTTCCAAGAAAAGAAATATAAACTACGTTGATGCTGTTGAATTGCGCAGTTGAAAGGTAACATGCCAAAATTCGGATACTCCATCACAGGACTTGGCAGTGAAAGAACTGTCAAAGCTAGCGGTCGCGAGATTAGGATATCCCCTAAACACGCACGAGAAGTATGCAACACAATCAATGGGATGCGACTGGAAAAGGCGAAACGATTCTTGTCCCAGGTCATCGTATTAAAACAGCCTGTTCCTTTCCGCAGATTCATCAAAAAACTTGGTCATAGACACGGGATGGAACAAGCTATGGTTGGGAAGTATCCAGTCAAGGCAGCAACAGAGATCTTGAAAGTTGTAAGGAATGCGGAAAGCAACGCAGAGTTCAAAGGTTTAGATATTGAACGCCTCCGCATTATTCACGCATCTGCTTATCCCGGCATCAAGCTCAAGCGAGCCATACCTAGAGCTTTCGGGCGGTCATCCCCGAAAAACAAGAGCCTTACACATGTAGAGATCGTTTTGGAGGAGATAGAGGAGAAAACTGAGGAGTTGACCTAATGTCTGTGGTTAAACATTTCATCGAGGAATCGATAAAAAGGACACAAATAAACGAATTTCTGCAGAAAGAACTCGAAAGGGCAGGCTATGGTGGCGTAGCCATCACAAAGACCCCCTTAGGAACACACATAGTAGTCTACGCCATGCGTCCAGGAGTTGTCATCGGTCGAGGTGGAGAGACTATAAGGGACCTCGCGAAGATCTTGGAGGAGCAATTTGAGCTCCCTAATCCCCAAATATCCGTGGCAGAAATCGAGATTCCTGAACTCAACGCATATATTATCGCTTCGCGAGTTGCCTCAGCACTTAGAAGAGGAGTCCACTATAGGAGAGCAGGATACTGGGCACTCAATCAAACCAGAGATAGTGGAGCCCTTGGAGTTGAGATAGTTATCAGCGGAAAATTGCGAGGACGAAGAGCGAAGTATGAGAAGTTCCGCACAGGATACCTGCCCAAAAGCGGAGAACCTCCCCTGAAATACATGAGGCGAGCTGTAATGCACGTTCAGCTAAAGTCTGGCATGTTAGGAGTGAGAGTACAAATTATGCCTCCAGACGCAGTATTCCCAGACAAAATAACTCTGATCTCCCCGGAACCTAAGGAAGAGTTGAAGGAGCCGCCTAAGGAAGAGTTGAAGGAGCCGCCTAAGGAAGAGTTGAAGGAGCCGCCTAAGGAAGAGTTGAAGGAGCCGCCTAAGGAAGAGTCGAAGGAGCCACCTA
>DAOWHM010000016.1 GCA_030641425.1 Candidatus Bathyarchaeota archaeon
GGGTAGGAAAAGGCTTCGTGAAAAAGAAAAACCCATAACGCCCCTCTTTTTATGCTGCCCGAGCAATGCAAAGGATTATTGAATCTGAACAACTTCTGTAGACCAAATCAATAGTCACGATTATAAAAAGAAAGGGTTTTGCATGCATAGCTAGGGAGTGTATTCTTCTCCATAGTGATATCCGATTGTGACTATGTCAAAGATGTCAATTCTATTCCAGAGTGGGGCTACATCAACTAGGGGGTTCCAGTTCGATTCTTCAGGTGTAGAACCGTAAGCTTCACAAGCAAGTATAATGTCAAAGATGTCAACCTTCAAATCCTGATTGATGTCAGCTATATTCCAAGGGTATGTATGGATTATTACCGTTCCACTTCGAACTTGGTGAGAGATAGAATTCGCCTGAGAATCAGCTAGCTCTGTTGAGATGAAATCCCATTCTAAGGTTACGTCCTCTTCTCCCAGTTGAGGTTGATCTATCACTCTGAAGGAGATTACAAAGACTGTTCCACTACCAGTGAAAGAAGGAAAACCAAAGGTGCCATATGCAACTTCATAAATTCCATTAGGTAAATCGATCGTATCACAAATCCAGATTCCACCTGTAAGAATCCCTGCGTATGGGCTTGGTGGTTGAACTGAGCTGTATATGTCAGCTGGCATAGTCATTGTGTGGCTGTGGTATTGGAGGTATGTGGTATTCCAAGCGAATTCAATAGAGATGCCCTGTAGACCTGCAACATCCTCAATTACAATAGCAACAGTAAATATTTGACCGATCACATCTTGAGGTCCCAACTCCATAGTTTCCGGAATCACTCTCACTAGGGGGGTAAGATCTGCCCTGACAACCTGATAATACGGTGTGACTAACAGAAAACTACACAGAAAGGCAGCAATTAGAAGTGATGTTACCCCTCTCATATATCTCTCCTAACATAAATTAGACTTGGATGCATTTATCACTTCGGGAAATCCCAAGCATAAACATGCATGCCTTCTTGTTTGTTTCGTCTTTTCTAGAGGACAGATTTAGAGTTGCGTTCTCTGAAGGAACGTCTATTAACGAGTGCATGCATGCAACACGAAAAGGATAGACCCCCTTGGGTTTTGAATATTCAACGATGTTTGAAGGCATGCACAATAGGTATGCATTTAGAAGAGTGATCTGTCTGTGCTTGTGTGAGATGCATTGTGGAGATCATGTTGTTGATGCTTGAATGTAGCGGATTTTAGTTGGGATATCCTTTTAAGATTTCCCAGAAGATTAGAAAATATGATTGGAGATTTGTATGTGCTGATGGGTTGTGGAGATCCTGCCTAGGGATCAGTCTTTACAGTGTATTCTTGCTCAGGCGGAAGAAAAAGAAAAGAAGTATGACTGGTCTGACGCAATTGTATTCAACAAGAAAGCTTTGGATCAGACCTTAAAACGAAGAGACTTTTCGAAAGCTGGCGAAATTCAAGAGAGAATCGGCTTTTGCCTTCACAGGGCTGCGATGCAGGCTGGAACTCAAGAAGAGTTTAAGGAAAGAATGCGTCAAGCGGTTGAATCTTACGAGGAAGCTTATGGATTCTACGAGAAACTGATGGATGAGAAGTCTGCAAGAATATTTCGCTGTAAAGCTGTCACCAAGTATCTTGGCTACTGGCTTACGCCTGACCCATCTGAGAAGAGAAAGCTTCTTGACGAATGTTTGGAGTTGATAGGGAAAGCTTCACTGGTTTTTTCTGAGGCTGGAGATGTGCTGGAATATGGGAGAACCTACAATAGCCTTCCGTTGCTCTTTTTCCTGAGGATCATTCTTGAATGGGATAGGCGAACTTCGAAGAGTATTGTGGAGAGAGGACTGGAATTGGGAGAAAAAGCAGTATCAGTGCTCTCCGAACTGAACATCCTATATGAAATTGCGAGAGCTAACTTCATTTTGGCAACTTGCTTGATCTTTCTTGAGGGTTTCATTGAAGAGCCGGACGAGAAAGAAGTGAACCGCTTAAGAATTGTCAATTATCTGAGGAAAGCCGTTGACGTCTCTGAAAGTGTTGGTGACACTTATCTCTCAGGATTAGCGCATCTTTTGTTGGGAACAAATATAGGAGAAGTAGAATCGTGGGGACATTTTGAGGAAACGTTAGAGTGTGGCAAGCGGACACGGGATAACTTGTTAGTTGGTGCAGGTCACGATCTCTTGGCATATATGACCTATTGGAAAGCCATAGCAACAGAGGATCCTGACCAACGAAGAAAACTGACTGATGAAGCTATGCAATCCTATGACAAAGCTCAACATCATCTGTCTATAATAGGGTTGGTGAATCCCCGGGGAGTGTTCATGCGTTTACGTGCACGTGCACGAGCACCACCTGCCAGTCGCGCAGCGCATTACCTGCAGCTGTCCACATGGGAGACCGACCGCGAAAAGAGAAGAGAATTCCTAGACAAGGCTGAAAAAGCTTGGAAGGGAGCTTTGAGCGCAGCTGAAGATTCTCAAATTCCGTACGCTGTCTTGTACGTTCTCCATGTCGCCAGTAAAACTCTTGAAGCACAGGCACGTATGGAACCCAATCCAGCAAAAAAAAGGAGCCGCTTGGAAAAGGCTTTGAAATACAGAAAGAGAGCCATCGAAATCCTTGAACAACTAGCGCCTTTCGACTATTATGAACAGGGAGTGATGCAAAACTATCTCGCGGGAATAAAGGCGCAACTTGCAGACGTGGAAGCAGACCCTGATAGTAA
>DAOWHM010000122.1 GCA_030641425.1 Candidatus Bathyarchaeota archaeon
ACCCCCTTAAATCGCGTATACGCATAATTCGAGGACCCCCATTTATCCAACTGGCAACAACGTGCAGACAATGCGAAGACACCCCCTGCATAAGAGCATGCCCAAAAGACGCATTACACCAATCGGAAGTGACAGGAGCTATACTAGTCGAAGACGAGAAATGTGATGGCTGTAAATGGTGCTTAGAAGCCTGTGAATATGGAGCCATCCGATACGACGGAGAAGCAAACACTGTAGTCATCTGTGACCTGTGCGATGGAACCCCAAGATGTAAGGAAATGTGCCCTGAAGAAGCAATCGATTTTGTAACAGAAGAAACCGACATAGCGAAAGCGTGGGTCGCTGCTTCAAAAAGATGGATTGACGCATCAGAGAAGCTCATAAAAATGACGAAAGGCGAAGAGGAAACGGACTTCCTAGCAGACAGCAAAGAAATCATGGAACACATCGACGAGAAACTTAGAGAACTCTTCGAGAAGAGAAAATAACCTCCCAATCCTCCTTTTTATCCAACTCTTTTTACCAGTCATCTGAAAACTCAGCACCTTTACATACGCACGCGCAAACAGAACGGATGGGAGATATCCACTCACCCACCACGACATCTAATCCTCAAACTAGATTGCTGAGATGACTTCTCAATATCAGTAACTACTTTACATTTCTCACAAGCCTGTGAACCTTAAAAGAAGTAGGCTCTAAAGCGAACTTCACAACTTTCCAACCTTCTTCAGGGTCGATATCTTCGCTGCAAACGAATATGTCTAATGCTGCATACTTGTATTCCGGCCACGTATGAATTGAAATATGGGTTTCAGCAAGTATCAGGATAACTGTTGTACCCGTTGGCGAAAATTTATGCCAGATTGTCTTAACAACAGTGCTTCCCATCTTCTTGGCAGCCTTTTCCAACACTCCAACCAGAAATTCAGCATCATTAACATTCCCTTTACACCCGTAAAGATCCACCAAAAGCTCATGTATACGTTTCAGTCTTTTTGCCCCACACCAACTCTTTTTCTCATAGTAGTATGCTTTTTTATGAACCCACCATCCTCAAAGAACAAAGCTGCACCATAATTACTCTCTGAAACTATCAAATCTATTCGACTGATTCCCAAGTCTTGAAAATACTTTTCTACAGCGACCAAAAGCTTTCTTCCCAATCCTTGATGACGATATTGAGGTTTCACAGTGATACTCTTGATATATCCGAATCTTTCATTTGCACCTCTATCTCTCTCAGTCCTCAGCCAGAGCCAACCCACAACCTCATCACCAATAACAGCTACCTTCAGACTTTCAGGATCTTTCAACAGCGTCTTTTCCAGCTTTTGCCTATGATAGTCTTCGTCCAAAATCGGGGCTTCCGGAAAGGATTCAATGGCAATCTCTCTCTCAAATTTTAGTATTTCAAGAAAATCAGCCTTCTTGAAACCACGCAACTTCAACCTATGACTTAGCCTGTCCTTTAGTTTCCCTTTTTTAATCAGCTTGAACCGTTTCTTCTTACCACATTTGGGGCAACCTACACCCTTTAATTTTTCAACTGTTCTGATCTTCTCAGTTGAGCCTACCCTTATCTGCTGACCACAGGAGCACCTGTAAATTCGCCAAGTCTCATTAATTTCACCAGTATATAATTTGTCGACGAAACGTCCTGTGATAAGTGGTCTCATCTCTTCGGTAGTTTCAAGACGCATGATAGATGTTGTGTTGGCTAACATCTCTGCCCCTTCATATTTGTTGAATCGCGGAATATGTTCAACGATGCAGAGCCCCATCTGATTTAGAGTCTTCTGAACTTTCAGTGCCTCTCTAGGAGATTGATGAGCATAAGCCAGATACACACTTGCACCCTTTCGCCTTCGAAGGGCACTTAAACCTCTTGATACAAACAAGGCTAAACCAGGTATAGTATAGGGTGGATCTGTAAAGACAACGTCGTATTTACTCATTATAGGCTTTGGAAGTATTTCCTTCAAATCATGCTCAACGCATTTGATATTCAAGTTCTCTTGCTCGGAAATTTCATCGATAGTCTCAACAAGCCGGGGGTCAACATCAACAACTGTTATCTCTTTAGCAGCTTTTAGTAATCCAACAGCAATAGATGTAAAATCATCATCACCTAAGAAGATGATTTTTCTTCCTTCAACACTGCCTCTATCAAGCATAAACAGGGCTCTTAACAAAGCTGTTTCTGCGGTTCCATGTGCTTGGTCTAGCCACGTCACCGGTTTTGGTCGCAAACTAAGTAATTTCCTTAGTTTTTCCAAAATATGTATGAAAGAATCGGTGATGCTGACGTTTTTACCTTGACAGGTTGGGCATGTTTGCCTTTGTGTATATGCTAACCCCAACTGTTCCTTAACGAAAGTCTCTCCCTTCTCCGTAAGTACTGCTCCACCTTTTCTAGCCAGCATTCCTTCTTTTTCTAGTTCTCTTCTAACTGCAGCTGTCACAGGTACTGGTAGCTTGGTCCAATAAGCAAGTTCTTTTGTGCCAATTTTTCGACTGCGGTAGACTTCTTGGAGTATTTTTCTGACTCCTTCTCTTCCTTCCCTAAGTTTGGCTTTCTCAGAGATGCTTCTCAGCAAATCAGTTGAGTTGATTTTTTTCCCTAAACGCATAATGTTTGTCTCGTTTTTAGCTTGAAGCTTGTTCTTCAATGGAATTCGGGAGGGGTATTTAGTCTTTATGTGTGGTGTGTTTGAGTTTGGAGTGATTAGAATATTTGCTTTAATGTGGATTTGTGTTGGGCACTTATACAGTAATGTTTATTAAGAGTTAACATTCGATATACTAATAGACAATCCAAGTTGGTAGCCTTGAAACACGCACAACTAGTTTGCCCCTACGAAAAATGTGGTCGACCCTTTCAACAAGCAGTCATGGTCACAGACAGCTCCAAGCTTCCACGTGAAACACACTATGCCTGTCCCCATTGCATGCTAAAGGTCGAGCTGCTACTACATAATAACGGAGGGGACAAACTAGGAGGAGTTAGCATCCACAGTGTCGAAGATGAAGCGCTACTGTCAACATTAGCAGATGGACATAGAAGCAGCGGACTCGAAGAAGCTGTGTCAAACCCCCATACCACCAGACCCACCAAAGGCTGCAAGCACTTCCTAGGTTACCTACGGACCCATCACAATTGTGCTGACATCCCAGACGAATGCGCAATTTGCCCAAACATCGTGCAATGTTACTCTAACAGGTGACAAACTCAATAGCAAACTTCTATTGTTAAAACGGGTGACTTTAATCACTCCCCAATTGCCCCATCTTGCGACACTAAAACATGCATGCACCTCAATCCTAAGATTCACTCTTTTCAACACATTTCTGAAGTTGATTCAGAGACATGTTCCATGCTCTGACAAACCACTCTCTGGCTTCTTCCCACTCATCAGTATCTCTCCAACCAGTATGTAGGAGATGAACTTCTGTTCCTTCAGGGTTAGGTGCGAAATAAACTGCGACGTTGGTTAATGGTCGAACATTATTCATGAAATGCTTGAAATGCTTTGGTCCTTTCCACTCGAAACAGATTAGTTTGTTCTTGGTTAAGGCCAAAACTTTGCATCCTATCGTGCTATCGTTCTCTCGGTCTGTTGGATTCCAGAATAATTCATATTTTCCTCCAACTACTGGTTCTACGTCAGCAGTACCTGTTAACCACTTTTCAAGACGCTCATTCACCGTGAAAAACTCAAAAGCTCCACTTGGACTGCAGTTAAGATTGATCGATCGGTAGATTATCTTATCCAAACTCACACTTTCCAGTTGTACAGTCAGCTGAATTATATAGAGATGAGGCATATTTAATTGAAAAGCGAGCCACAGCCACTATTAGGTAACTTTTCCACCAGCTCCAAGTGTCGCAAGTTCAATCCCCTAATACCAATATCACACGTTCACACATTTGCCTCAATAAGGAGACTGAACCTATTTGGCAACTTAAATATCAGGAGCTGAATTATTGGGAAATATATGTCTTCGATTGTTGAAATCTTGATTCTGGGTATAATTCAAGGGTTAACCGAGTGGTTTCCAGTGTCCAGTTCAGGGCACTTAACTATTGCCAAAGAATTTGCTGGGTGGAATCCACCGGTGTTCTTCTTCGTTCTTCTTCATGTGGCTACCCTCTTCGTTATTTTAGTATTTTTCAGGCAAGTCATTGTGAAAGTTTTGAAAGCATTTGTGAGGAGGGATTTCAACTCTGAAGAGGGAAAGCTTGGAACATTAATTATCATAGGCAGTATTCCTACTGCAGTTATCGGCTATGCCTTTCGAGACACATTCAAATCTTTCTTCAACAACCTACTTGTGGTGGGAGCCGCTCTCTTGGCAACAGGATTCTTGCTCCTCATATCGCAAACCAGAGAAGGTGATGGACTAATAGGTCACCTTGATGCCTTACTTATGGGGTTGGCACAAGCGGTAGCAATAACTCCAGGTGTTTCCAGAAGCGGAGCCACAATCTCCACTGGATTCCTACGCAAAATCGACAGGAAGAAAGTCTTCGACTTCTCATTCTTACTGTCAATCCCAGCCATCCTAGGCGCAGCGCTATTGGAATCATCAGATCTTCCGTTACTCGTTGCAGACTCAGGAGATATCTTTGCAGTAGCTGTTGGCGTTGCTGCTTCAATGGTGGTAGGCTACATATCTCTCAAGATTTTACGAAGAGTAGTCATGGAAGAGAAGTTTCATTGGTTCGCACCCTACTGCTGGATCGTAGGCATCCTCGTTATCATCTCCCAACTATATTAGAGATTATTTTCAGTAGCAGTTATATCCATGTAAAATCTGAATAGTAGGAGGAGACTTTAGATGTCAAGAGATGAAATGGCGGAGTTTTTTAAGAGTCAGAGGGAACTTGAGCATCACATCGTTAAGTCCATAACAGACAGTTTGAAGACCGTGAGAAATCCTGTTGTGAAACAAGTTCTGCAAGCGATTGCTTATGACTCCCAGAAACATGCTGGAATCTACGAGGCGGCATTGTCGATTTCAACTGTTACTCCAGCATTGACAGATGAGGAATACAGAGAACTTGAAGAGATAACAGCGAAGCATATTTCAGACGAAGAGAAAGTAATCTCAGCCCTCACCAGTATGATGCCTAAAATTAAGAATGAAAAGATCAAATTTCTTCTCGGAGCAATTATGGCTGACGAAAAAAAACATCATCAACTGCTTAAAAAGATCATTGACCTGATTGTTGAGAAAGAAGCTATTACAGAAGAAGACTGGTGGGAAATCCTATGGAAAAACGTTCCCTTTCATGGTGCTCCAGGATGATAGAACTAGTAGATTGCCCTTAAGTAATGCTCTTCTACTCAGACATCGTGGGATAGATTCGAAAGTTCGCATCGACCACGAAAAATGTCAAGCGAGAGAATGTGTATTGATCTTTGTCCAGTCAACATTTTCGAGGCGAAAGCAACCCCTCAAAGATCCGGAAAGAATGTGACAATCGTTACTAACGACGAATCTTGTATCACGTGCAGGATCTGCGAGGTCAACTATCCTCACCAGTCAAATCAAGGTAGAAGTGAAGTGGCTTTG
>DAOWHM010000101.1 GCA_030641425.1 Candidatus Bathyarchaeota archaeon
TAAGGTTAGAAACTCTCTTAGCGTGAATGGGTGGACGCATGTTTCAGCTATATTCACTTCAACATTATGTTCATATGCGTTCATGAACTGTTCAACTAGGAACGGGTCAACTTTCATAGTCTTTCACCTTTCATTCGTCTATGTGTATTTTTATGTTGTTTGCTTTGATTTCTAGGTTTTCATTTCGGGGTTTTTTGCGCGCACAGGTTCTTTGTATAAGTGGGTTGCACACGTAGGCAAAGGTCTAATGTGAAGCTACGGTAGGAGAGATCTTCAATTTGTATGCATGCCCGTAATACAAGATGGAGAACTCGTAGGCGTGGTAACCCTAACAGACTTATTTCGATTTGAACCGAACTGATCAGATCATACACAGTCTTGATGCGCACCCAAACAGACACCAATGTACTAAAAACTCTCAAGCTAAGAGATCATCGTTGAAAGATACACTAAGTTAACGTTGAGACTGAAATCCTCAGAGTAACATTCTTACTAAGACTTCATCATTGGGAAGTAACTGTTGAAAAAGCCTTTGAAATCTTCTGCACTTCTTTAGTTACTGACGACAAGAATTTCATTCTCTTTTCAATTTTCCGTCTGTAGGCATCTGTGAGTTGATTGAACTTCGGCATCACGTCTTTCATGACGATGATCATGAGATCACGTTCTGACTCTTTTCTTAAATCTCTCAATTCCGTTGTATCATTTCTGAATCGAATCATAAGATGTCCTGTGGGATCGACATTTGCTTGAACAACTTCTCCCATCTCTTCTGGGAGCACTGCAGTGGAAACAGGGATTGTCGTCGTGAGTGGCTGCATGAGACTAAAGAATGACTCAAAGAACGCTGTCACAAGTCCTTTCTCTTCAGAGGTCAATTCGCAGATCTGGCCAATATCATCTTGAACCCGTTTCAAAGTGCCAATGAGTTCTTCAAGGGAGATTTGAGGTGGTTTGGCAGGTTTTGGCATAACCTTTGCGGGCTTTTGTTCGACCTTTGCAGTCTCTGGTTTCACCTCTATATGGGATTGCATTACTTCTTGAGGAGGACGTGTCTCTTGGCTCATTTTTGTACTGGCCTGTCTAACTCTCGATTGTGGACTTCTAAAAACCCTTGTATGTTGCATGCTTTTACGCACACAAGAATCCTGCTTAATAGAGATTTCTGGTGGGGTTTCGAGCGCGTTGGTTTTCTGAATAAGAATAGCTTATATCAAGTCGCAATACGCAATATTTATATCATGTCCCCCGAGTTAATTTAACAACAGGCGACACCCTTTTGAGCTATGGACAACAAGGCCTCAAAAAAGAAGAAGAAATCAGCAGAATCCAAGAGGTCTCCTCTCTAAAGCGGGACAACTTCAAAATCACAGTGTCCATAGACAGAGAACGTTCCATGTCTCAATCACCTCTCTACAACCAATACGAAATCCAAAAATACAATCTCCATCCCAACTACAGCTTCGCACATTTGGACGATATGATTCCAAAGGGCACTCCAAAATTCATCGACAGTGGACAACACTACGTTGAACGTATAGTTCGTGCATTCTACTACTTCAAACAATGTTCCCTCATCGGCCCCTCAGGAACAGGCAAAACCCACATTGTATACCTTGTCGCAGAACTCTGCGGCCTGCCCGTTTGGGAAGTCAACTGCGGTCTCTCAACTTCTGCATACGACTTGATTGGACGTTTCATCGGCCTTGGAAAAGAAAACTGGATCGACGGATTGGTCACAAGATGGCTAAAGTTAGGAGGAATAATGTACCTAGACGAAGCCAACATGATGAAACAAGACGTCGCCACAAGACTCAACCCAGTTCTCGACACCCGAGGTCACCTCGTACTAAACGAGAAAGACAACGAATGCGTAGAGAGACACAAATACGGATACCTAATCCTGAGCATGAACCCCTATTCAGCAGAGTTCTCAGGCACAAAACCTCTAAACGCCGCAATGAGAAGACGAATGGCTGTCTGGATAAACTTCGACTACACAAGCGTTGGCGACCAAATCTCACCAGTGGAAGTAAAAATGCTCCGAGGACGAGCCAAAGTTAGTGAAGACATTGCATACAAAGTTGTACAAGCTGGCGCTGAGTTGCGCAGACAATACAAAGCTGGAGATATTCCATACGGTCCATCCCTCGGAGACCTAATAAACTGGGCAACTCTCATATACGATGGAAACACACCAAACGTAGCAGCTGAAGAAACCATAATCGCTCTAACCAGCGACAACAGCGAAGTACAAGATGACATTAGAAGGATCATTGAAACAGTATTTCCTAAGCCCCAATAACCAGGTTGAAGTGAGAAATGGGCTTTCTCGACTACGCATGGTCCGTATCTCTCCAAAAAGACAACCTAAAGACGAGAATACTAATCGATCCTAAAATTCACAAGCCAACCTTAGTAAAGAATGAAGCAGGTTTTGACATAACTCTACCTATGCCAGTCGAGTCCGAAGAAGGAACCATGTTCTATCTAGGACATGAATTACCTTCAAACTCTGACAAAAAGCGCATAGCTGGGAGACTTTTCAGAGCCTGCGTCATCCACCTAACTACTCACACCCTAACAGCGACCAACGACGAATATAAGTATCCACTAACATCAAAACACACCACAGTTGAAACTTTCTCTCATTCAATTGCAAACGATGCCTTTGTCAACAATTACATCACAGCACGGTATCCTGACAAACTTGCTGACTTGGCCTTCGCAAATTCTCTAGCCTTCGCAAAGATGAAGCCTGCCGAAAGGATCTTCAATCCGGCCACCAGAATAATGGCAGCTCTACTATCAAAAGTCAACATAGGCACAACAAAAGGAAAACTCCTTGCAGAAGAAGGCGAAGCTATCCGCCAGATGATTGCGGAATTAACCTCTCTCAAAGAAAAAATCACGGCATCATTAGTTGACGAAGAGATCAAAATATCTGAAGAAATCAATCAAACAGCAACCACAATTTCTCAAATCCTAGAATCACATGGTCCGGTTCTAGAAGCACCTGCTCTACAATATACTGAACAGATCGGCCCCACTTCAATCTTCACCAAACGCGATTTTCCATCAAAATATGAAATTGAAAGCATCTTCAGACAGTCGCTGAAAACACTGGGCGGAACGATACCATCCGAAGATGACATGGAGTCATGTTGGAGGAAAGTAATAGACGCTGAAACCCTTCAAGCCTTCAACTCGTGGTTTCATGAGAGAACTCGAGAGGCAAAAATACTGGCAAGAATTAAAGAGTTCTCACAATGGACTAGATTTAAGTCAGTAGAATTTCCTGTTGAGGATTATACTCAATACTTGAGAGCAAGATTTTTCCTCAAAGGAGGTAGTCGACGGCTTCTCGACAGCCTAAGAATCGCACAGGACGCCCTAGATGAAGACCCGAGAAAGGAACAAGGGCAATTAGACATGCCTGCAGTCATCCAGAAGATCGCCAGCAATAGTCCAAGAACTGATGTCTTCTTTCAGAATGAATACTTAAGCAAAAGCTATGCATGGTCAATTCTCTACGATGTCAGTGCAAGTATGAAACCGAGAGGAAATTACAGTAGGGCACTTGCCATATGTGTAGCAGAAGCCACAAAAGAACTACTGATGGACCCAGGTTCATGGTCGTTTTACGCTTTCAGCGATCGACTATATGTGTTAAAAGCCCCTTCAGAGGCTTATTCGCGCAGAGTACGAGCTAGAATCGGCGGGTTAAAATTCGAGGGTCTAACCTATATGCCAGATGCAATCCAAGTCGCAGGTGAAATCCTTTCAAAAAGGTTTGACGAACAAAGATTCCTAGTAGTACTCTCAGATGGATGGCCACATGGATATCCAAACATTGCCACAGCACTTTCAGCAAGCATTGACGCCCTGACAAAAAAAGGGGTAATAGTGATTGGAGTCGGATTGGAAACTGAGAGAATGAACGTATATTTCAAAACAAGTTGTGCTGTCTACAACCAAAAGGATCTGGTAAAAAAATTCACAAAGATATACGTCAACGCATCGATAGCTGCCCTTGAAGGTTAACCATAGAGGTTCCAAAGAACCAAATCGGGCACCCAATCTTCTGATCGGCTTTCTTCCATCTAAAGCTACACCGAAGAACCTGTAGCAGAGGCTTCATCTTCACTTGATTGCCCAAAACCAGAAACAGTCGATTCTCCTGACGGGGCAACAATAGTCTGAGATGATTGTACATTCTTTTCTTCTGAAGCTCCTTCAACTGTTGCAGACGCTTCTACAGTCTCCCCTTCAGGAGGAATACTCTCCACCTGCAAAGTTGGTGCCTCTTGGCTCGATTGCAGCAGATTTGCCGGGGGGGAAGGTGCCTGAATCAATGTCGCAAGTAGATACATAGACATGAACGCGTGTTGATACACGCGACTGAAGACCCCAGGGATATCCGTCTCAGGATCTGCCTCAAGCATCTTTCTTATGTCTTCATCTTGACCCTCCAACGAAACTGAGCCTTCCACCTCAAACTTCACGACATTGGGCTTTGTACCCACGTGTAAGGCAAAACCCACCAGAACCAAGCCACTCCGGCGCTCTTTCTCTTTCATCTTGGCCTTCACATCAAAATTGATCAATTTTCCTCTCTCAATTTCATCCGCCAGCTTCATCGCTGACAAACTTCTTACCTTTACGGTGACTGCAACTCCACTAGGATTTGTTGAGGTGCTGATTGTGAATACCCCTTTGATCAGGCAGATCGGTAAACTCGTTACCGATTTCCATAACGATTAAACAGCGTTGTTTTCCCTTTGTGTGTGAACCACTGCTACACACAACACTCATAAGTGCTTTCTGAATCCAGAAAGCCGAGAGACAGATGCCAACCGACAGTTTAAGTTTCCTTCACAACAGAGAAGTCAGCGATGTATTGAAATTTCTTTGCGAAATCCTGATCTTTCTTGTGGCGCAGAACGATCTTCTCAGGCACTCCATCACAAATATATACAATGTAGATCATGTCCTTGCCTAATCGGGAGTTCTCTAACTGGGCTATTGAGTTCTTCACCTTCTCAAGACGATCAATTTTTCCAGTGATCTCCTCCACAGCCTCAAAGAGAATCTCAGCTTCACCCAGCTCAGAAGCACTGAGCACGATATCTTTGAACTGAACCCAATCAGTGGATCCTCCACTCTTGCGGGATTTGACCTTGCTCTTCTTTGATTTCTCTTTCCGTTTTCCATTCTGTAACGCCTTCAGCTCTTTGAGTCGTTCTTCATTCTCTTTGAGACTCTCTGAATCTCGCAGCAAAGAACCAAGCCATTGACTATACTCGTCTGCCACTGATTTGTACTGCATTATTTCCTCGTCGAGGGTTTCATCAATCTCTTTGATTGAGTAGAAACTGCGGATTTCAGTGGTAATATTTCCCAACTTCTTCACCAAGGATCTTGTTTAGCTTATCGGTCCCTGAGTACTTGAAACATGAGAACTCTCTACACCTTCGTCTGGAACAAGCTTAAAGCCTTCATTGGATGGTTCTGTAAAGGCTTTTTGTAGCGTCTTCATCTGCCTTCGTATTCTTTCGAGGAAACTTACTCTCCTCTTTGCTTTCTCCTTGTGGGTTTTAGCCACCTTTTCAAGTTCTGGAAAGACTGCCCAAAGAACTGCCAAAACAACGTCTGGAGAGTAATCTTTCAAAGGTCTAGAATCTGTCTTGTTACCCGACCAGACTACTACCAATTGTGCTTCTGTGTCTAACTTAATCTGGCTGGCATACCTCAGCTTCGTCACACTTTCCGCAGGAATATCGATGGGAGTCTTAAGATGTATAAGGATTTCACGCAGGATACAATAAAGCTCCTTGGTCAGTTCTCTCTCCTTTGTTATGAACTCACCAAGCTCCGCAGTTTCAGCA
>DAOWHM010000104.1 GCA_030641425.1 Candidatus Bathyarchaeota archaeon
ATTGACTGGCTTCTCTGTTTTCAGAGGAACTGTCCTATTTTGTTTGAAGTTGGTTGCAGCCTTACTAGTGGATTCTCTTAATTCCTTTTCAAGTCTGATAAGGCTGGGGCTTATTGCAGCAACACTACTCACAGAGTGTTTGAGAGCTACTGTTTCAATCCAAGAGGCATGTTGCCTGACATCATCTTCTAAGAGCTGAGCTTCACCAGCAACCAGAATGACAGGCACATTAAGATCTCCAGCGACATAAGCATTCAAAAGAAACTCACTCACTTCAACGTCATTCACTTGAACCTTTTGGATGTTTCCACCACTGTAAGTATGAGCTAAAACAGATCTGCGAGTCCCAGACTTTGCATGGTACCCAAGAAAACAAGCAACGTCGCACCCTTCTATCCCTGAAACCATACTCACAGGTCGAGGATACCCTCGCACAATCTCTACGTACTCAGGCAAGTCATCAACCAGAAGGTTAACCATAGGTCCATGACTATCAGCGATAATAACTTCGTTAAAGCTGTTCTTTCTGAGTTCATCTGCTACAACAAGTGTGACTTTCGTAGCGATTTTTCTTGCTTCCTCATATAGAGATCCTTTGAGATTCAGATGCCCTGGAATGACAACGAAGGGCATTCCTTCCAAATCCACTGAAATGAACGCTTTCAAATGAGTCACTCACTACTGCAAGTTGGCAGATGAATTAAAAGATTACGAAATGCACTCGCTACAAAAGTGTGGTGGGCCGGATGGGACTTGAACCCACGGCCTTTGGCTCGTAAAGCCAACGTCCTACCATGCTAGACGACCGGCCCTTTCGTGCAGTTTGAAATCAGAAACTGGCAGAGCGTTATTCAAGTTTGTAGTGATTCATCACGATGGCTCAAGTTCCAAGTTTCATGACGAGCAAAGCTATGGTCTTGCCTAATTCCTGGCATCGCATTCTTGCTTTTTCGTCAGGTTCTCCTACAGCTGCAGCACCATAATGTTCAGCGTGAGCTCGTCCTTGAATGATCATCCCGTGGACAAGCATAGCTTCCAAGATTGAGATGATTGTGGTTTCAGCTCCGCTCGCAACTCCTCCTGAACTTGTGAAGGCTGCTCCTACTTTGCCGGATAGTTTTCCGTGGATGCTAACTGACTTGTCGAAGATTGCTTTGATTTGGGCTGACATTAGACCGTAGTATGTGGGTGATCCCACTATTATCCCATCAGCTTTCAAAAGATCTTCATTGGTTGTTTCGTTGGCTTTCTTGATTAGAACGTTGATCCCGTCTATTCCTCTTGCTCCTTCGGCGACTTCGTCGGCCATCTTTTTCGTATTTCCAGTCTTTGAGTCGTAGATGATGAGAACATCCATAATATTCACGTCGAAGTTGTTTTGTAAACGTAGACTTGTGGCTATTTAGGTTTTGTTGATGGGAAGCGTTGGATACAGGTTTGACTTAACACCACAATGTTGCGCGTGCACTTAAGATTTCTAAGAGGTAGTTTTGTAGGATTGGTTTATTGTAATTTCTGCGATGTCAGCTGCATATTCGGCAATTCGCTTTATGCTGTCGCGTATGGAGCAGGTGGCACAGATTATCAAGGCATTTTTGTCTGTCAGGAATGATTTTGAGGCGATGTCTGAATCCATTCTCTCCACTCTCTTCTGTCCCTCTATTATCTCATCAGAACTCTCAACCTTCTTTGAGAAGAAGGCCTCAACAGCTTCGTTGTAAGAGGTGAACGCAATATTTCCAGCCATCAGCATCAGTTCAAGTGTCGGGTCAGATATCTTCTGGTCTCTTCCCTCGAGCATTATCACGTTTTTTGCTATGTTAGTAGCGTGGTCAGCAACGTGCTCAATCCGATGTACAAGAGTCTGATAATCAAGGCAATCTATTGGTAGAAGCTCTAGTTGGTTCGCTAGGGTTGTGTCTACAATCGCGCTTCGAAGGAGACGTAAGAGAAAGAATGAAAAGTGATCAACATCATCATCTAATGTGAAGACAGCTCTTGCCAACGTAGCGTCTCGATCCTTCAGAGAGTTAAGGGCGTCCCTGTACATAGAACTCGAGATTAAATGCATCCTCCGAACACTGGATATGACTGAGGCTTTTGACTCATCGATCAATGTCTGTATGAACATAGTTCTTGCTTCCGACTCCAAAATTCGCATGTAAAGCACTCTTACAACGCGGCGAATTGCCTTCTGTTGAGCGATGGAGAAGATTCCTTTTGAAAGGAGTCTGATGCCTGAATAGCCATTCAAGTAGCAGGCAATTATCCTTCGGACAATCATAACTTCTGGCTCTTCAGGCGTCACGTTCAGAGTGATCTCTTTGGATTCTTTCTTCTCCTTGACTCCTGGGATGACAAGCAGAGAGCGATTTCTCTGAACTGTCATGGAGACAACATCACCTTTTTTCATCTCGTTCAATTTCACCCAATACTTTGGCAAGGAGACAACGAGAGAGGACCTGCCTAAAGACATAACTTTCCTTTGATCCAAAAATAACCAACACGCAGAAGAGTTCTTCTTGCAAGTTAATATATACCAATCAATAGGCTATATATATCAGCAGCTTGCTTATGCGAATCCTCTTTCGCAAAGAGAAAAACCCAATTGCTGTCACTCAAATTATACGCATTTATAACTTAAGGTATAGTAGAATAAAAGGGTGAATTGTGTGTCATATGGTAAGTGCCCGAGATGTGGAAGCGAAGCCACAGATCTTGGAACTCCAGTGATTAAGGTTGGAAAGACAAGGCAAATGCGAGTAAGTTTCAAGCAGTGCCCAAAGTGTATA
>DAOWHM010000032.1 GCA_030641425.1 Candidatus Bathyarchaeota archaeon
ACAGTTAAAAACTCAAAAGATATCTTTCTTTGGAGAGTTTCAGAATGCTGGATGATAGAGCCATTGAGCGAAAACTCCTACTCCAACGCGTCTTCTCAAGGGGGAAGCTGTTTGAAATGGGAAAAACATTGGGCATCCCCTACATTACTAACTTGCAAAGCATGTGGGATCTCGACATCGACAAGGCTTCCCTAGAAATTGCCCTCAGCTTGGACGAAGAGAAACTGAAGGAGATCTTCGAGAACTATAACCCAAGAGAATGGGAGGTTTTCAGAGGTCAGTATCACACCTTTGAAGAAGAGAAATTCAAGCTTGAAGGCTCTTGGAAGGAAATCCAAGCTGGTGTAGCGCAGGCAAGAAAGAAATATGGAGAGAGATGCAATGCCATTCTGAGATATTTACTTGAAACAAGCAAAGGCTGCAGCCTCAAAGAGATTATGCAGAACCTCCCAGAGAAGACGAATCTCTCAACACTATTGTCTGACCTTGAAAGTCTAAAAGTCATAGTTACTTCATACCGGAGCAAAAAATCTCAAGAATGGGCAATACTGGAAGAAACTTCACCTATAATCCGTGCTGAGCTTGGGTTGCCCACTATACAAGGGCAGAAGAAGATTATCACAATTAGCAGCTCAGGAAAAGTTGACCCTGTAAATGAGGAGCTTCAAGAAATAGAGAAGATGGATCAAGAACTGAATGACTATCTGAATGAGCTGCTTAAACACAGAGTAGAAGATACGATAAGGTTCGGTGAATCCTTCTCCATCTCTCATCTCGCCAAATACCTGGAGGAACTCTTCGGTTCAGTTTTATACTTTGACAGCTTACTCAGCGTCACTCAGCAGTATGGGTTGGCTGACGTAGAGATAGTTCACAGCAAAGGCAGAACAGGAATGAGAACTGGGTGGAATCTCTCTCTTTTTGGCGAGCCAGGAACAGGAAAAAGTTTCTCATCTCGGGATTTCATCCTGGGAAAACTTGACGCCAAAATTCCACCTCATGGCCTTCCGGGACGAAACCGCTACGCTGGAGGTATGACTCCAGCGAGGTTCATTCGAATAGGCAAAGCTTACTCAGGGAGAGTCTTCAACTTCATCGTTCCAGAGTTTAACGACTGGTTCAAATACAAAGGCATGGTTGAACCATTGAAACTTGCCCTGGAAAGGGGTGAAATCAAATATGAAACCCACCGAGAAGTAATCGGTCCATACAGGTTCAGTAGCTTCTTCAGCGTGAACTACAACGTAGCTACACTTGGAAGAGGCTACGAAGTGACGATTCAAGATCCCAACTTCAATGCAATTGAAGACCGCATGTTATGTCGACTGCATAGACTTACAAAACAACGATTTGTGGAGATTGCTGAAAGCCAAATGCGATTGGCATTTGGAGAAGTCGACATAGATGAAGAAGCGCAGCAATTAAGAGACCACTTGTCATTAGTCTACGCTGCAGAAATCAGTCATCCTCTCGTACGCAACAGATTCTCGCGGAAACCTGTAATGCTTACCCCAAAGACCCAAGAGATGCTCATGAAGGCCAGAAAAGCAATTCTGGATGAGATCCCCCGAGAATTCGTCAGCTTTTCAGCTAGATTGGAGGATCGTGCGATTCGATTCGCCTGCGCAGCATCCCTCCTAAGCTATTTCCAATCGAATTCTGACTACATCAGCGTCAGCGAAGAAGCTTTGAGCTACGCAATACAACTTTATGTTGAAGAGGCTTCGGTAAGATCACGAGAGGAGTTTGTTCCCGAAATAGTCTTAGGAAAGCTCTCTATTGACTAGTTCTATCTAATCATGACCTTTGGCAGAGTTTTTTTCGTCAGCTGTAAGAATCGCTCCATATCCATTTGAGAAAATGGTATGATTTTCTCAAGCGTTGGATCAAGTGTCTCCACATCACCTTTGAAGTTCTGGAGCACGTATTTTCGACAACCCTGCAGGTCATGGCTAATCTGCTTCAGATCTTCCTCATCGTGAATTGTAGGAACTAGTGTGGTGCGGAATTCGTAATTTGCGAAACTGTCTAGCAAGAACTTCAAGGTCCCTTTCACTTCGTTCAGTAGCTTCCCTATCGTGATACCTGATGCCCTTGAATATGATTCAACAGTCAAAGGCGCTTTTATGTCCATTGCAACATAGTCAACTAACCCTTGGGCTGTCAAATCCTTAACTATTTTAGGGTTTGTTCCATTTGTGTCCAATTTTACTGGTAGGTGCAACTCTTTGATAAATTGGCAAAGATTTGAAAGTTCAGGGTGGATAGTTGGTTCGCCTCCTGTTATTACAACGCCATCAAGCCAATCTCTCTTCTCGGTCAAGTACTGTCGGATTCTTTCAAGGGGTATTGTTGTCAGTTTCTCTGGTGTCAAAACGATGGTTGAGTTGTAGCAGAATGGGCAACGAAAGTTGCATCCAGGCAGAAATATTACTGCTGAAACTTTCCCATCCCAATCTATAAGGCTGATATCGATGAAGCCTTTAATTTCAGGTAGCTTCATCACCTAGTCGTTTCCTTACTTCAGCGTCCAGCTCTTCTCTTGAAAGAATATTTCCTCGTGAGATCACCTCGTTGTCGATAGCTATGCTGGGTGTGCTCATGATTTGATGCATCAGTCCTTCCAGTTCGCCATCAGAAGTGCTTATGTCTACTTCCAAGAACTCCAGTCCATATTTGCCGGCGATTTCTTGAGCGATTTTCTTTGCGGTAGGACAGTTCTTGCAAGTAGGTAGAGTGAAAACCTTCAACTTCACACTAAACATCTCCATTCTTAAACCACTTGGTAGGAACAGAATAGTCTTAACCCTTTCGATCACAGTACACCATCAGAGACATTCTGATAAAGCTTTTATATGGTGAAGTTGAGTTGGATAACGTTAGGAGTCGTCATTCGAAATGAGCAATCTGGAGCCAAGTAAGAAGCCCTTGAACGTCCTAGTGAAGCAGCTGAAAAATCACGTCACAATAACGTTGAAGAATGGCATTAGTTATAAGGGCACCATGACGAAATGCGATGGTCACATGAACATCATTCTAGAAGGAGCAACAGAATGTAAGGGCGACCAATTGATCACTAATTATGGCAGCGTCTTGGTGAGAGGAAACAACATACTCTACATCTCCATAGAGAAGTAAACCCTGCTTTCATTCTATCTTCGTTGAGCATTCTCTGCTGTACATCAGTATTGTGACATTGAAAATGTTAAATAAGCCATCATTCTTTAGTTACTTGAGCAATATGGCAGAAATTTGTCCTACCTGCGGACTCCCAATGGACATTTGTGTGTGCACAGAGATAAGCAAAGAACAACAACGCATCAAGGTGCGTCGAGAAAGCCGGAAGTATGGAAAACCATCAACAATTATTGAAGGCATCAACGATAAAGATCAGGATCTTGGTCGTTTAGCGCAGAAACTAAAGACTTTTTGTGCATGTGGAGGAACAGCTAAGAACAACCAAATCATCCTCCAAGGCGATCATCGAGACAAGGTCAAGACGTTCCTAGTCAAAATGGGTTTCCCAAACCAAAACATCGAACTCCAATAAAACAACTGGCGAAAAAACACTTGGGTAAGCTACAAACTTTCCGTGAAATCTTCACTAATATGAAACATAGAAAGCCAACTAGGAAGTATTGCCCAAAATGTGGCGATCCTAAAATTCAACTTTCGAGTAGGTTTGACCTCTGGCTTCTACCGGAGAAATATGTATGTGAGAGATGCGGCTACCAAGGTCCCATAGTACTGGAAAGGAATAACGAAACATAGTCGAGTAATCGATGTACATATTACGAGATTGCCTAACATACATTAGCTCAGCCATTTTCCTGCCCAAACTATGTCGAATTCAAGTAGGCTGGCGATGGTGGACACACCTTTCTCGTTCTAGCCCATCATATTGTAGTAGGTTGTTTTTCTCCGAGTCAACACTGGTTTTAGATAGGGCTCCTGATGTTTTAGGTTGGAAGAATCTTGGAGGTAACAAGTCGTCTTTCTCCGTAAATCTTTCCCTAATGTTGGAGATTCAGGGGAGATTGATTGCTCTCCGAGACCTTCATCAACCTAAAAGCTGTTGTATTCCACCCTGTTAATGATCCTACAATGGCGATGTATGCATGCTCTGGAAACCCAGTTACTGGATCTTAAGCGAAGATTAGTTTGTTACGGGTGAAAGAGGATCGATCCTCGGACTGAGCTCACAAAGCAAGAAATACGCGATAACACTTCTTCCCCCAACATACTGTCGATAGAAAACCTCTTCAGGTTCTACAAAGATTTTATTTCTTTTCCAAGATCAACCCTCAAAACCTTCTCTCTATATATCCATAACTCATCTACGCTTCCTCCAAGAGATTAATCTCAACGGAACGCAGCCTAGATTCTCCGCTCCCTCACATCTTCGCACAGAAGCACACTCTGCCTAAAACTTTAAGAACAAAACAAGCAATTGAAAGTAGGAGATCAAATATGGTCTACTGCTCTAAATGTGGATTCAAAAACGAGGATGACGCTGAAGCATGCGGCAAATGTGGAGCGTCCCTTAAGGCACCTCGCTTCGAAAGAAGACGACCCCGGAAGGAGAGAAGAATGGAAGATGAGTGTTTTGGGTTGCCACATGGCGGAGCAATCGTAGGTCTACTTATTGGCGCAATTATTGTACTTTGGGGGCTTTCCCAAATACCCGACCTATTTCCGAAAGGACTTCCGTTCTGGCCACTTATAATTATCGTCTTTGGAGTATTGATTGTCGCCAAGGCTTTGTACGGGTTTGGTCGCAGATAATAACGTCCATTCTTTTTTCTCAGCAAAATGAGTCCTAGGCAATTAGTTCCCATAAGTAATGTGACCGATTTAGGAAATCTACTCTGAAAAGTAGCCTGTGGCACCACCGAGGAACTTAGCTTCCTTGGAGCATCAGAATTATTGGTTACGAGTACTTCATAGTTTCCAGCAAATCGCGTTTGGTGAGACTAGTCACACACAAAAAAAATTAAGGTGTCTGTGCCAGCGAACTGTTTATTTATCGAACGATCTCAATACTTCTCCTTCAAAATGTTTGGGA
>DAOWHM010000067.1 GCA_030641425.1 Candidatus Bathyarchaeota archaeon
GAAAGGCGAAGAAGGTTATTGAGGTGAAGCTTACAATAGGAGAGTTCACCTTTCTCAACCCTGAACAAGTTAAGTTTTGGTATGAAGTGCTAATCAAAGATACTATAATGGCTGGATCAAAACTCATAGTTGAAGAAGGTAAAGGAAAAGTCCGTTGTTCAAAATGCAGTTATGAAGGGAGTTTCAAATATGTTGAGAACACGGTCCTTCACATGCCAACGCCTACTCTCCGATGCCCAAACTGCAACAGTTCAGTTGAGATCATCGGAGGAAAAGACTGCGTAATCCGAAGTATCAAGATGATAATCTGAGTGATTAGCTTGAAGGAATTAGCTGCCTTCCGAAATCCAAATTTGGCAAAGCAAGTTACAAACCGTCTTCATGAACTCGCACCAAGTCATACAGTTAAATTCTGCCACGTTTGTGGAACTCACGAGTGGACTGTCACACATTTCGGACTGCGCAGTCTACTGCCTGAAACAATTGAAGTCATAGCTGGACCAGGATGTCCAGTCTGCGTTTTACCAGCAGCTGAGATCGATGAAGCCATCAAACTATCTTTGGAGGGAATAACAATCACTACTTTTGGGGATGTTCTGCGAGTTCCCGGATCCAACATGTCTCTGCTAAAGGCGAAGGCTGAAGGTGGGGACATCCGTGTAGTCTACGGAGTCAGTGATGCTGTGAGGTTGGCGAAGGCAGAGCCTGAGAAAGAGTTTGTTTTCTTTGCAATCGGCTTCGAGACAACATCTCCAACAACCGCAAATGAAGTTTTGAACAAGCCCCCAGGAAACCTCAGTTTCCTTGTGTGCCACCGTCTAATACCTCCGGCTATGGAGCTATTACTGGGAATTGGAGACTTGCACATCGATGGATTCATCGCACCAGGTCACGTTTCCACAATTATCGGGCTGAAACCCTATGAAATATTTCCCAGTGCTTACCATATGCCTGTGGTGGTTGCAGGCTTTGAACCCTTAGACCTTCTATTCGGGATAGACATGCTTTTGGGGCAGATGAGGGATGGCGTCCCCAAACTGGAGAATGAGTATAGTCGAGTGGTCAAAGGGGAAGGCAACATAAAAGCGCTAGACCTCCTCCAGAGAGTGTTTGATGTTGTTGATGGCAGATGGCGAGGACTAGGAAGCCTGCCTTCATCGGCATTTGCTCTAAAGAAAGAATTCGAAGAGTGGGATGCACGAGAAAAACATGGTGTGAGAATAGAGAGTGGTAGAGATATCGCACCTGGATGCCAATGTCACCTTGTAATGATTGGCAAGATCAAACCTAGCGAATGCTCTCTATTTAATGACAGTTGCACTCCTGACTCTCCGAAAGGAGCCTGCATGGTTTCAACAGAGGGAACATGCCGCATCTGGGCAAAGCATTACACAAAACAATAATTTCTTCCAAGTTCACTGAGCTGATCAGGAAACGATTCTGCGCTGTGGAAGAAGAAATTCACCTAAAGTTGTCTACTCTCCTTTCTGAGAAGTCATACCATTTCCAAATTTCTTCAACTGCTTTTTCCGAATATTTTTTGGTTCTCAATAAGATCTTGAAAGCAGTTGCAGGTTTCATCTAACATTCGCTTCCCAATTGCCGTAAATAGGACAGGTGAAATAAGAATTCCGTACTTGAAATCTCGATTGAGGATGTTGACTTGAACTCCTCAGAGGCACCAAGTCGTTTTAATACCGATGATCTATCGATTGAGTCAAAACAGGTAGATATGAGGATATAAAAATTGCGAGTCTCATGTCCAAGTGTTCAGGGCTGTTCTTAATTCTCTGTGGGTCTCAGAGTATTCTTCTAGGTTTATGCCTTTGTTCTTGGCGTCAATAGCTTGCCTCATGGCTTGGGCTCCAGCGGTTGTGCCGTCTCTATGACCGTGAATTCCCCCTCCGGCTTGAATCACAAAATCTTCTCCGAAGATATCAATCAAAGCTGGAACAAGTCTGGGGTGAATCCCTCCAGAAGCAACGGGCAACACAGCTTTCAACCCGTTCATCTCAGACTTCAACGCTTTAATGTTCTCCAACACTTCCTGTCTCGTCTCCGACATCTTCCCAACAACAGTTCCTACATGAAGCTGATCTACTCCAATAATCCTTGAGACTTTCGCGATCACTCGCATAGATATCCCATGTTTATGATCGTTCGTGAAGGCTGCATGTCCAGCCCTGTGAGCTTGAAGAACCAGGCTAAAGCCGTTGTTCCTTAGGGTTTGGAGACCAGCAAAGCCACATGTGAGAATGTCCAACATGAGGTACCTACCACCATGATCTTCGACAAATTCAGCCCGTTCCAGCATCTTCTTCGTTTCAGCGGTAACGTTGACCATGTAAACTTTCTTCTCCCCCGTCTTCTCTTCTGCTCTATCCCTACTTTCTAAAGTTTCTATCACGCGATCTTCGAAGACGTTGAAGCGTTGACTACTTAGGTTCTCATCATCCTTGACGATGTCGCATCCACCACACCAAGCTTCATAAGCCACTTCCGCGTGGTCTTTAGTTTTCAACCCAAGCTTAGGCTTGATAATCGTGCCCAAAAAGGGACGATCCATCACATTTAGAACTTTTCGAACACCGTCAACCCCAAACCTAGGGCCCTCGAAGCTACCTAGAATCTTCGTTGGGAAGTGTATATCATTCAACCTTAGATTCCTCAAAGCACCTAAACCGAATACATTTCCCGCTATGCTACTGAGTATGTTAGGCATATTGCCCAGCTCAAAGAGGTCAGGAGGATAAGCTATGCGGATATTGTTGCCATCAACTTCAAAGACTGTTGCATGCAATCTCTTCACATAGGGTTTCTCGGTAGTCAACTCAGTCCATGTGCCGATAGAGCTTTCTGCTGCTACTCCTCCAGCAGCCTCTTCAATACTGATTCCCTCGGGCTCAACAAAGAAGTCACAAATTAACTCGTCATCACTAGGTCTGTGTGAGAGATCAACGAAATCCACATACCTCACATAATTTCCTCCAACAACCCTAACCCACTGTGAAACAAGTATCCTTAGATTTAGACGCGCTTAAAACACTTCATAACAAGGTGCGCTTTGGGACTAGGATTGATGGGAAGCATTGGGGTTGAATAAGAAAGATGGAAAGTGAAGTGTTTCCATCCCAACTCGATGCATGCATGCTTGACTTGGGGCACAGACAACCTTAGGCGCGCCTTCGCAAACGTTAATATTCACGGCTGCTACATCATGCACTTGATTGAGAAATATCTGCGCGCAGAGTTGGAATATTTTCTCTTAGATACCGCAGAGTGTATTGAGGTGTCAAATTGCATGAAGTAGAACATAATGTAGAAGCTTTAGTTCTGGCTGCAGGCGAAGGAAGCAGATTGAGAGCATACACAAGGCAAAAGGTTCTCCAACCCATTGCAAAAATCCCATTACTCGGCAGAATCCTTTGGGGCTTGAAGGAAGCAGGAGTGAAGAAAGTCTTTGTAGTTGTGGGATACGAGGAAGATAGCATACGAGAGGAAATCGGAGAAGGCTATCGCGGACTTGAAATCAGTTACGTAACAGCGCGAGACTGGGAAAGAGGAAACTTGTACTCTTTCATGGCGGCCAAAGGAATTTTCAAAAAGGAATTTCTGCTCTGTATGGGTGACCACATCTTTGACCCTCAGCTTGTAAAATCTCTTATGAACGCCAATCTTGAGGACGTTCTGGTTCTTGCTACGGACAATAAATGTTATTCACATGATGACACGAAAGTGCTGGAGAGAGACGGTAGAATTCTCAATATTGGGAAAAAAGTGGATAGTTGGAATTGTGTAGATACCGGTTTTTTTCTATGTTCACCTAGAATGTTCGACTATGGTGCTAAGGCAATGGAAACTGGGGCGTCAGAACTTGTTGACTGTGTTCGGCTTGTTGCGTCAAATGGATCTGCACGAGTAGTTGATATAACTGGCAAGCGCTGGGTGGATGTGGATACAAGAAGTGACGTTAGACGGGCAAGAAAGCTTGTTGCTGAGCATTCCCAGAAAAGGCGCGGACCATCAGACTTCGTTGCTCACTAGGTCAACCGACCGATAGAAAACATAATTGTCTACCTTCTTTCTGATTCTTCGATAACTCCAAATCAGGTATCTATACTTACGAATGTGCTGGCGTATGTTGTAACTGCCCTGTTTTTCTTCGGTCACATCTTAGCAGGGGTGATTCTAACGTTCGTTGTAGGTGTAGTGGATGGTCTTGATGGGAAGCTGGCGAGGACACGTGGTTGCGCAACCAAATTGGGTCGTATGGAGCATGTGTTTGATCTGCTTTACGAGTTTTCATGGCTCATAGCGTTAGCTCTCTTTCTGAGCCCAAACTTAGGTCCAACGCCATTGATGGTTACCGCGTGTTCCATAACTTTCATCGCGTTTTACAGGTTTTGCTACGACCAGTTTGGAAGGACTATGGGTGTTAGTTTGGATGTTTACGGACCGTTTGAACGTGTTTTCCGCAGAGTGGCAGGAAGAAGGAACATCTACAACGTTTACATCCTAGTAGGAGTCCTTCTAGGAGTGCCGTTTTACTCTCTGATGGGAATCTTATTGCACTCTGCGGTAACAGCAGTGGTCTACGCTTATAGAGCAGCAGTCCATTTACACGCAGCTGATGAAGTTGGCATGCGCAGGCAGGGAATTTTTTAGCTGTTCTTTAGATGTAGAATGATGCGTGCTCATCTCTGAGAACATGCACTTATACTTTAGCACAGATTCTACGATTTCGCAAGCCACTCAAGAAACTTGGGGGACAAAATGGAGAAGACTCTTAGAAGCAGAAAAAATATCATGCATGCAGAAGGGGCATCACGCTTTAAGGTAACCCGTATAAGCCTTACAATTTCACCATAACTTACGCTTAAAACACTTTAAAATAAGGTGCACTTCGGGATTAAGACTGATCGGAAGTGTTGGTTTCTAAACAAATGCATGTATGCTCAAAGGTATTGAGAATTTAAAGGTGTTAGGGTACGTAAAACTGCTAAAAGATGTAGTTTTCGCACGTTTGTGTGTATCAAATACTTTCCGGAAAAAAGGGGTAGAGAGCCTTCGTCGATTCACCAGTTCTAGCGATTATAACGTCGTTTCTGGAATTCTCCTATTCCCATTGCTTTGTCTTGTTCTGCCTCCAGCATAGCATTTCTTAGTTCCTTGGCGAAATCATAATGTGTATGGAGCTCTGAAACAACGGATTTTTTCTCCTCTTTGGAATATAAAAGCAGCTCGAAGTCTCCGTTTTTTCCCAATAGACGAAGTACTCTTGATTTCAAAGAGTCTTTTCCTTTCTCTAGTGGTCTCAGACCTTTCACTCTGTATCACCACATACAACCCTATAGACGAAGAGTGACATAGGTATTCTGCCGGCATATGCCGGTAAATGACCAGCCGGCATTTGACGGCTATAGGAATATATGCGAGGGTGCCAATTTCATTTCAGTGGCTTGGAATGACGTTATTTGAAGTTGCTTTGAAAGTAGTATGGCCTGAATCTCTTTGGATAGATTTAACTCGCAGATTTCCCTCCGCAAGCGTTTTCATTTGGTGCAACAGAGAGAATGACGTTATTGAGGTTATTGTGAGGAATCCGGAAGATTATCCCCTAGTTGTGAAAGAGATTCGTGCGCACCCTATTATGGATGTTATTGAGGAAATATCTGATGATCAGAGGTTGTACCTGAATGTACATGAATGTGACTGTATGAAACAAAACACGATCGTTAGACATATTGGTGAATTAGATATTCTCAATATTTTCCCCAACATGATTGAAAACGGCTGGGCATACCACAGACTCATAGTTTTCAGACACAAAGATTTAGAAGAGCTTCTAACGCGCTTTGAGAATTGGGGATGGTTTTACAGAATCTTGCGTAAGGTTCCTTTCGATGGGTTTGTTGCAAGTTCCATCACTCTTTCTGCCGATGCATTATTGTCTGGTCTGACAGAGAAACAGACGGAAGCAATTCTTACAGCATATCGCTACGGCTACTATAACATTCCAAGGAATGCTGATGTGAAAGCAATCGCTGCAAAAAAGAAAGTTCCACGAACAACATTTCAGGAGCACCTCCAGAAGGCTGAAAATAAAATAATAACAGCTCTAGTCCCACATATTCAACTGTTTAACCATGCTTCGCCAGAGAGAAAAAAACACATTAAGGTAAGATCAAAACGCTCAAGGATACCCTTAACCCGACAGATAGCCAAATAAACACGTTGAAGCTTCCAGTTCTCTACCGATTTTTCTGAAAATCCTCCAAAGCATACATGCAGAATCACATTTGAACGACTCATGACCTGAGAACTGGACCACTACGAAAATATGTTGGAGAGCCCAACGCTGAATGAGCTTAAGAGAATTGACGATTCAATATCTCCATCCGCTTCACATTATATATCGCACGGTTGGTGGATTCAAGACACAAACCAATTTTTCTTACAACCAACTATGATGGTCTTTAGGTCTATGAGAATGGGGACAGATAAGAGGATGATTAAGATGAGGTGGGGAATAATGAGTGCTGTTGGCACAGGGATAGGAAACTGCGTGAAGACGGGAAGCAAAGCTGTAACGATTGGCACAGCAAACAGAATGTTTGATGAGTGAGATTGCATAAAGAACTGCAAATCTTTCGTCATTACCAGAAGGAGTAACATAATGCCTAAGAGGATAACTTCGAGAAACACGAACGCAGTGTTTAGGGCTTGAAAGCTTCCGTAGAACCAATTTTTCGTAAGAGGGAAGAAGAGTTGTATACCTTGAACTCTACATGTGCTAGTAAGGTAATCTCCCAGGACAGGATGAGTGATCAGAGCCGCAATAAATGGTATAGCCTTCTTTTTCCAAACTACGAATAGCGGAATGGAGGCTAAGAAAAGTAGTATGATAGAGTGGGTTGGGCCTCGATGTTCAATCCCTGGAATAAGAAGGTCGATGTCAGGAATGATGGAAGCGACGAATAGCGAAGGTATGTTTATGTCTACTTTGAAGATTTTGGATGAGGTTTTTCCTATGATATATCCTAGAGCTAAGTGACCTACTGCAAACGTTAGCTGAACCTTCTCTGCGAAGCATACATGCACGGTAAAATAAGGGTTTTGCCAAATTTCGATCTCAATCATAAAACATAAGCGCGCGCATAGATGTATGCATGCTCTAGAAAGAGGGAAACTATGGTTGGAGAATATCTGGCGCCCAAAGATTTTTATGCGCACTGTAAAGGGAACTGGTTTCAGGAATGATCTTTGATGATATCTAAAGTCAGATTGCTTTTGTTGGTGTTGTTTTTTGGTTTTTTTGTCTTAGCTGCGGCAAATCACGTAATAGCAGATACTGAGCTTGTTCTTAACGCTGGCTTTGAGACGGGGGATTTGGCACCAGGATGGGAAGCCCTTGTACTTCCTGTGTCGCCAGGAATATCCTATGTTTACAGCTATTCTGGAAACTACAGTTTGGTGATGGGCGCCACTGCTAGTGGCGTTTTCCAAAATTTCAGTCCAACGGCTGCAACGATAGGTAATTTGACGTTTTGGATAAGAGTTCCCTCTTATCCTGATGTTGAGGTTGAGCCAGGTGTTTTTCCAGGGGGAATTTGGGTTGGAATTGGATATTCAGATGGAACAGGTTATGGCACAGATTTTGTAGGGTTAATCGAAAGTGCCCAGTGGAGAAAATTCGATATGCCTGTTAATAATTCGAGAAAGATAGCTAATGTAACAATCGCAGCGTGGAATGTTCACTCGGCTTATTTTGATGAGTTTTCTCTGCATAGTCCTCAGCCTACTATTGAAAGCTGCGGAATAACTGGAGTGAAAAAA
>DAOWHM010000029.1 GCA_030641425.1 Candidatus Bathyarchaeota archaeon
ATATATGCATGCATCGCCAAGAGAAAAGGTATAACTAAGAAAGAAGGTTTGGAGCAATTAGTAGTTGAAGATTTAGAGCTTCTAGAAAAAGAGGAAGAAAGACGCTTAGAGATAGCTAAAGCTCATGGATTATCCATAACAATAGAAGACTATGAACAAAGACGGAAAAAGAGGAAAAACCTGAAAGAGTAAGAGTCTACATTACCCGCTTTCAAGTGTTAATATCGTAGATTAGTTCTTCTTCTCTTCCTGTAGCGTATCTAAGAGATGCTTGGCTAGAGTTGAGTATGTGTGAGACCGATACTGTTGTTTGTCTAATAGGTTTATTACGAAACTGTCGACTCTGGAGAAGTCTAGATAGTCCAGCTCCTTCAGTTTATCAATGTACTCTGAAAATGACGTATAGTCTTTGTGATATGACATGAGAACTCCATCGTAGCCCATTCCAGTTCCCTTTTCAAGCATCACAATGTTTGGCTTGCTTTTCATAAAAACTGTCGCGTTTTTTCTTGCATTTTCGATGTCCGCTGTCTTAAGGGTATTATCAATTTTAACAAAAGTTAGAGCCAAGATCTGATATCCAATTTTGGGGAAGTCGGGCTCTATAGTGTACTTTTTAATATATCCCTTATCCTCTAGTCTCTTTCTTGTTCTGCTGATGGTGGGCTGAGAAACCTTTAACTCTTTAGCTAGTTTTCTATCGCTTTTGCGACCACTTTTTAGAAGCTCCAAAATAAGTCTCCACTCAAGAATCTTCAAGTATCTTACCTCACATCATATGTGACAATGCAACAATGCCTTGTCTAAATATAAAATAGCTTTGCATAAAATAGTTATGAAACAATCGTCAATTTTGCAGACACTGTAAGGCTGTCCGCCTTGCGTCGCCCACCCACTTAACCCCCGCCCCCAACCTCGCCTCTTGGCGACTCACCCATTCCCCACCGTTTCCCTTCCCAAAGGAAGAGGGAGGGCTTAAATCAGGATAACCCATTCTGGGTTTTCCTAGCGGTATCTATTGCTGATTACCTTTCCTAGAGACCAGCTCCCAACATGTCAAAACCCCCTACTCTTTAGGAGGGTCGATACTCTACTGTTTGAGAACTAAATTACGCATGCGCGTTTACGTGAAAATTAAATAGCAATCTAATCGATATATTATAACAATAAACGATGCATGCCTACATAATCAGAGCTGAAACCTGATTCAGTCAGTGTTCTAATACAAGATCTTAAAGAAACCAATCAGCTTGCAGACTCCCCCCCCGCAAGCCAAGAATTGTTGGTCAAAAAAATATGTAACCATATATATAATAATTTTATAATATTCTCCTAATACACCACTAGCATTGAGAGGTTCTGACTACTGTGCCATTCACAATGCGCATCAAAATAGGTCAAAACGAGATTGAAATATCCGGTTCACAGAGAGAAGTCTTAAAGACAATCCAAGATCTACCAAAACTGGTTGAAAACATCACCAAAGCATTCACACCCAAGAACACCAAAGAAACCACAACTGAAAAACCTTCAGTTACGATGATATCAGTGCCCTCCTCAACCACATCGAAAATATATCCTTCAATAAGGAAAGCAAAAAACTGCAGCCAAGCTGTTTTGAAACTACTTGAAACTGAGTGGGGAGCTTGGAGACCTAGAACCTTATCTGAAATAGTTGAGGCTCTGAAAGCAAATGCTATTCATTATCCATCTTCGACCCTATCAGGAGTTTTATCCTGGCTCGTTAAAAAAGGAAAGGTGAAACGATGGAAAACAGATGCAGGATATGTCTACATATTAGCTGAGGAGACAACATAAAGCCATGCCAGGACGTATACGGATAAAAGTGAAGGCTCCTTTTGGAGAGATTGTGGTTGAAGGAGAAGGAGCAAGAGAGATCCTAGAAATGCTCGAGCAAATGCCTTCCAGTTTTGTAGAGAAGATAGGCGAGTTAGTTTCAGCGAAACTGACACCCCCTGCTCAAGCACAGTTGGAGGGAATTGTAGAGTTCACAACAGAAGGCCCAGTTATCACCACAAGGGTGAAATTCACTCATTATGAAGCCATTGGTCTGGTCTTATACGCATCTGAAGGAAAGACTGAAACCGCTTCCAAAATTGACCGGCTATTACAATCGAGTGGGGTGAAATCCATGGTCCCTGCAAGACTGAACGAAATGACCAAACGGGGCCTAGTGTTTAAACCCGATCCTGGGCGACCAGAACTTAGGCTAACAACTCAAGGCGAAAAATGGGTGGAAGACGAGGTTGTACCCAAGCTGAAAAAAGGAGCCTAGCTCATGAGCGTCACAGTCCACATCAAGTATAATGATGTTGAGGGAACCTTTAGTGGAGATGTGGATGGAGTATGGGTTGACGTTAATCGATTCTTCAGTCAAAAGATCCCTAATTTTTCCGTTGCACGAAATTTTGTTTTGACTGTGGATCTGAAAGAGGTCATTGACGCTAGCAGAAACATAGTAGCAGTTTCAGAGGGAACTCCAGTTGTATTGGTTCCAAAGAAAAAGCTGACTGATACCGAGAGTTTACTTCTCATTTTACTAGCCGCCTACATTGGAGGTCGATTAGGAGTCTTGGAAAGGTTGTGGCTCGATGGAAAGGAGCTACAAACATGGTTGGACAAGAGCGCAAAGATTACCAGCACTCGATTAAGTGAGTTGAACCGAGGAGGAATGGTATTGAAGACAGATAATTGTGGGTATCGGCTTTCGATCCTGGGCCTTAAACGTTTGGTTGAAGAGATTTTGCCAAAGATAAAGAACAAAGTTTAGTTTCAGAAAATTTTTTTGTATGAAATGGCACATTCAATTTCTGATATCCAAGTATCATACATTGGTTTTGATACAACACCAGAAAAGTAAACTGGCGCATACCACTCGATTTTTCAGCCAACATTCGTGGGAGGAGGGTGTTTTTGCAGATATTGGTATCGTCTAGGTCGTCCAATTCTCGTAAGTACGCCTTCTCTGACCAAATCGACTAATGCGTGTGCAACAGCGGTGCGATCGTAGTGGAACCCTCTGCGACCCATTTCTCCATGAACGTCGCTTAGGCTTCTTCCAGAGTCGAACCAGCCTTCTTTCCATAGGCGGAGGATAATGCTCTTGCAGGTTTCTCCTCGTCCTGGAATAGCTATGTTGCTTCTTTCAGTGTTGGCAATATTGCTGTTTATGCCTCTTTCATTTACTGCTGCTAGAACGTTGTCCACGACTTCTCGTATTTCTTCCACGTTGCATTCGATCTCGAAGTCGATATTACCTACTTTCATTTTTAGGCGTACTGTTTGTTTGCCCTCAGTCAAGCATCTTTCACCCTATTGTTATTGTATTGCGCAACTTGTTATTGCGCAATATTTAAATATTGAGATACTACCAACCTAAAGATGTTGGTGAATCTTGGTGAATGCACAATTGCCTATAACAACAACACCAAAATATAATTTTCCATTACCCCAAGAAACATTACATCCCCTTGAACTACCCAAACATTTCACGAAACTAAGCCTACTATCGTTAAAACCAACTCAACAAAAGCAGAGACTTTCGACCAAAGACACAGCAACACAACTTCCCACACATCTCCGCCTCCAACAATCCATTTCCTCAACAGAGCTGTTTCCCCTCACGCCAAATCCAATAGATACAACCATTGTGGCGATAGATGTGTCAAGCATAAGACTAGGGGAAACAGAAACAGGTTTCCTGCTTGGAGTGAGAGGAGCCATCGTGTGGAAAGAATCGAAACAATACAGATATCTACGCTTAGGACCTTTCCCATTTCATATCACCCAACGCACAGAAGACGAGATCCGTAGACTCTACCGCCAAGATCACCCAATATCACGACTCCAAGTACGCTCGATTCCCCAAGTCTACATTATTCAAAGCAGATTAACCACGCTCCTAGAACGATGGATGCAGTCCTTCATCATTCGCACAACACGTAACAGCATAATTCTTTGGGATGGAAGCCTCGCGGTCGATACAACTGAAACTCCAGCAAGTACCATAAAAGAACTCCTCACAGCGGCCCACAACAATGGAAACATCATTCTAGCCTTTTCGAAGATGACACGGCTGTCATTGCATGGTCGTAGACTGACAGATCTCATCTTTAAACATCCACCTCCTTGCCTCCTCAGAATAAAAGAACACATCAATCATTTTGGGCAAATTAGACTGATGGGCAATGTATACGTAGCGAAATTCACTAAAGGCAAATTAGCCTTCAGAATGGACGCTGATAAACGCAGGTCTTCAATAGAAGTAGTTGAGGCTGTTCAAAACCTTCTAGGAAATGATTCAATTCTTCAGAGCTACCCTGAAACCCTTCGACTGGCCCACATATTCTCTACATTCACAGCCACTGAAGTTTTGGCTCTGCAACGTTGCATCACCCAGAAGAGTGGGTTGAGAGTCATCACCACGCTCAACCTCCGCCGATTACTCTTTGGACGTTTCGGAAAAACCCAGAAAGGTTGCTAACTTGCGACTCTACAAAAAAGAAGGTGCTACTGTTCAAATCATCAGTTTCCCAAATGAACAAGTAAGAAAGGGAGATTACTTAGCAATTGAGGATTCTAAGCATGGAGATAACCTAATCGTCCAAGTAATAGACATGGAATACGCTAACATCCCAGGAATACTGGAGGAATTGCTCAGGAACTATGATGGTGATTCATCCATTGCAGGAGAGGATGTGGATCCATTTGATGTCGCGGCACATATCAGATATATTCAAGACGCACGCTTGCTGATCTGCAAGATTAGAGCTTCAACCCACAATGGCAAGTTGATTCCTGCAGGTTCTCATCTTCCAGCTCGTTCTTATGCGAGAATTAGAAGTGTCTCTGTGAATGAATTACTCACTCGTCCTGATGGCGCTGAGGGCTACGAAATACGTCTGGGTGAAACTGCAGAGAAAACGCATCTGGATGTGGATGTGCGAGCTTTAGATGGTGCTCTCAACATAATCACTGGAAAGAAAGGAACAGGCAAATCCCACATAGCCAAGTTGCTGGTTCTTAGTCTAATAAGCCATGGTGCCCCAGTGGTTATTTTTGATCTCAATGGCGAATATATCGGGTTAGGTCAAGACACAGAGGGGAAGCCAAACGAATTTAGCTCAAAAATCCATGTTCTAACACCAAGACAAAACTTCAAAGTAACACTTGAACAGGTGAAAATTCATGTTTTACTCAACATCCTCGTCAACGCGCTTCACCTTCCAGGAACATCCGCAAGAGAATTCAGACGGATATGGCACTCCCTTGAGCAGAATGGCACATTGACAATGGGGGAACTAGGCGAAGCCATTAAAAACTGGAGATGCAACCAACATGTTCGGGATGCTCTATTCTCTCGATATTACACGTTACTGAACTCGCGGTTGTTCACAGACAACCCTGCACTGGCAACCTCATTAGAGAATGCCCTAGATCGGGCTCGATCAGGAGGTGCCATAGTTTTGAACCTTCGGAATGAATCAACCACGAATAGGCATATCGTTGTAGAGTACGTACTCGGAAAACTTGTAGAGCTGTTGACAACTCGGAGGCTTCGAGCTATCTTCCTATTTGCCGAAGAGGCGCACCTGTATCTCAGAGAAACTTACTGGGATGATATAGTTACCCGAATGCGTCACTTTGGAGTGTTCACAACATTCATCACAAACCAACCAGATACAATCCGAGAGAACATATATCGCCAAGTCGACAACTTGTTTGTCTTGAACTTCACTAATGAACATGATATAGATCCGATCTCGAGAGCTGCTAGAGTTGATGCTCACACTGTGAAATCTATAGTTCGAGATCTTCTACCTCATCACTGCCTTGTTCTAGGTAAAGTTGTGAATGATTTTCCAATGATTGTGAAGATTAAAAGCTTAGATGTTCAAGCAATGGGACAAACACGACTCTTCTTCCCCGTAAGGATTTGTGCATTAACTCCATAAGCAAGTTTTGAATTGCGTCGAACAGGTTTCAACTCTGTGGGCGTCCAACCTAGGAATTCACCGCATTACCATAAATGCATGCCCAGGAACAAGGACAGATTTGCTCTGGTCCCGACAGTTACCTAGCGTCCACAGATTTTCTTGGGGCACCACAATTTGCACAAGATGTTGCTGTTTGAGGGTAAAGACTTCCACAATAATCACATGGAGCCATAACCTCTTTTTCTCTGCTTGATGCTGTTATGATCGTTGGCTTAACCACTTGAAGTTCAAGTGTTTCACTGGTCGCATCCGGACGTCCCTTGATGGCTACTACCCCTTTAATTGACCAGCGAACGTTTGCGTCTAGTCCATCGAAGGACTCGCGACCACCAGCTGGGATGTTGACAGTAACCGAAAAAGTCTTTTTGAAGCCTGGAACAATATGCATCTTCCCACCTGCTTTTGGATAGGCAGAATGCAAGGTGGCTACATCCCAATATACACGTCGCACTTTCCGTTGAAGTCTTTCGTTATATACCCATCTTTCACGCCTTCTTCTTTCGACACATAGCAGTTCAGCTCTAACTTCGGATGCTTCGAACTCTTCTCTGCTTGACACGGTAATAGTGGCGCTCAGATCCTCTCCCAAGCCAATTGTGTTACTGGAAATTGTCAAGAGAACTCCAACCTTAGGTTTTGTGAATCTCTTAAAAAACCCCAACGACCATCATCCCAGTCGAAATAGACCATTCCTTCAGAGCAAGAATTTGTCTAATAACCGCTACAAAACAATTAGAACCCTTATATATATTATCGAGTCTCATTTGAACTAATTAATTGTCTAATTGCGAAGAGGGTTGTTGATTGACAGAGAAGGAAACGATTGAGAGAGTAAAACAGAAACAAGGCGTTCTATCTCAAATCCAAAATTTCTTCACTGCAGGATATGGAACCAAAGAAGATCTAAGAGAGCTTGACAAGAAACTCCGCGATATGTACTACGAAGAACTCCGCGATATGCGTCACGTATGGGAAGATGTCTATCTGGCAGTTTTGAATGCAAATCTTTCAACCCCAAAGAGTGATTTCAAACAAATCATCCAAGTTTTGGACCGCGTCATGGAGAAGGTGAGACATGCTGACTATGGCTACGCGGGCCTCATGGATAGGAAAGGGCACATAAGGGAAGAGGAACTCGCTCGAGTTTTCAATTATGATCAGACACTAGACGATGACATAGAAACCTTGAAGAAAACTGTTAAGAAAGTTTATAGTGAAACTGAGGTTGAGAATTGGACAAACTTACAAGGTGAAGTGAAAGAAATAAAAGCCTTATTACTCAGCTTTGAGAACAGATGGCGTGACAGAGAAAGCCAATTCAGGCCATAAAGAACTTTGAGTTAATGGAAAATGCCAGTCATAGAAAAAGTTGCTTGGGATTTCGGAAGCGCTGAAGACCTTGCGTACAGGTTCCCAAAACTCTCCTTGAAATATGGAAGCCAAGTCATCGTCAGAGAAAATCAATGGGGCATTTTCTTCCGAGACGGAAAAGCTTACGACGTTTTTGGTCCCGGCAGACATACTATAACCAGCAATAATGTCCCCCTTCTCACGGGAGTCTTAAAAGCTCTAAGGATAATCGGTGATATCTTTGAGTGTGAAGTCGTATTCGTAAGCAACAGTCAATTTAGAGGTAACTTCGGTGGAAAAGCTTACTCAGCTCCAAGTGGACCAATACAATACCAAGCAGAACTTGGCTTCTATGGCTACCTACTCTACAAAGTAGAAGACCCGAAACTATTCGTTGTGGAATTTTTTGGAAACCGAGGAGCCAGCACATCAAACGACGTTGAGAACTACATCCGAGGCTTCTTAAATGAAAGGGTTATAGATGAATTCGCCCACTATGACATTTTCAACTTGGTTAAGAATGTGGATGAGACTACCGACAAGCTCGCACTTGTAATCAAAGATGAAGCTGCAAGAATCGGTTTGAAAGTGATAGACACTGTCTTTGAGGGCATTAAGATTCCGGAGGAAGCACGACGATTCGCCTCAGGAATGGGACAACAAGCGATGACTATGCAATATATGAAAGAGACTACTGCTGAACTCCCAGAAGGAGGAGGTGGAGCAGCTGCCGCAGGAGTTGGAGCAGGAGTTGGAATTGCCATGGGAACAGCGATGGCGAAAGGAATGCAGGCTTCTCAGACCACAGCTTCTCCACAAAAACTCGTAATATGCCAAAGTTGCGAAACGCCAAATCCCTTTGGAACCAAATTCTGCGGAAACTGTGGAGCCAAACTCACCCCAGCGCCGAAAGTAAAATGCCCCAAGTGTGGAGCAGAAATGCCTACAACAATGAAGTTCTGCGGGAAATGTGGATCTCAACTAAAACCAAAAGAGATAGAGTGTCCCAAATGCAAAAGTAAAAACCCAGAGTCTAACAAGTTTTGTGGTAGTTGTGGAGCGAAACTCCAATAACCCACCATTCACATTTTCACACCTACTACTTGAAGACACAAACAACCTTTCAATAAGTACATAGCAGCAAAAGATAGGACAAACACAGACAGCGAGAGTTCACTGCAAAGTAAGCCTTTATAAGAAGCTTCCTGAATCTTTTGAACGAAAATAGTCGCAGGTA
>DAOWHM010000136.1 GCA_030641425.1 Candidatus Bathyarchaeota archaeon
CTTTGAGAGTCTCAAATGGAACCTAGATAAAAATATGCGATGTCCCGCCTGCGGGCACAGCATACCAATAAAGGGGGGACTTCACGCCACAGTTAGAGTGTCTTGTCTCTAAGGACCATTTTTGACAACAACACAAGTTTAGGTCAGTCGGAGTAAGTTCTCCTGCACACGATTTTTCTCCACAATTGAACTGGAAAATCCAACTAAATAAAAACCCTCCTGACTATTATTAACATGGTTAATCTATGTGATGACTTTTAGACCGGATGCGATGGCAGTTCTAAAAGATAAGAAAGCTCGTATAAGCCTTGCCCGATACTTTGACGTAATGCAGAACGACAAAGCAGCACAGTTTCTCATTGCTAAGAAACTAAAAGCTGACTTCCGCAAGACCGACTCAACCGATAAGCTGTGGAGAGTTCACAGCCATGGGCTGAAGGAGTTTTCTCACTTGGAGAAGAGAGTCGACAACAATCTGATCAGCTTGGATGAATTGGAAACGCCCAAGGACTCCTTATTAGACTTGAAGGTCGAGATTGCAAGTCGCATTCTAAAAAGCTGCTACTTCTGCACACGCAAATGCAGCGTTAACAGAGAAGAAGGCTATCTGGGATACTGCAAATGTGGTAACCAAATCACAGTCTCCACAATGTTTGAACATATGGGTGAAGAACCTGAGTTGGTACCCTCTGGAACTATATTCACTCTTGGATGCACGATGCGTTGTCTTCATTGTCAAAACTGGACTATATCCCAATGGATTGAACCAGGGGAAATCTATTCCCCTAAAAGACTCGCGGCTGCTGTGGAACGACTGCGTCTCAATGGCTGTAGAAACGCGAATCTGGTAGGTGGAGATCCAACACCTTGGCTTGCTCATTGGCTTCAAGTCTTCAAGGAAGTTGAAGTTAACGTTCCAGTTGTTTGGAATTCCAACTCCTACTATAGTAAGGAAACTGCTGAGCTTCTAGTAGGATTCGCAGATGTTTATCTTCTCGACTTCAAATACGGGAGGAATCAATGTGCCAAGCGAATCTCAGACGCTCCTTCATACTGGGAAGCCTGCACTCGCAACCATATATATGGAATGAGATTTGGCGAACTCATTATTCGAGTTCTAGTCTTACCTGGCCATCTACACTGCTGTACCAAAAAAATCTTGGGGTGGATAAACAAAGAACTTGGAGATTCGGCTCGAACAAACATAATGTTCCAATATAGACCTGAATGGCGCGCTAAAGAAATTCCTGAACTAAGGCGGCAGCTCACATCAAAGGAAAGAGAAGAAATCATCCAAATTGCCCGAGAAGCAGGCTTGACCAACTTTTTAACATGAGAGAAGCTGAATTGGAACCAAAAGCTATTTTTCTATGAACTAGTTTTTATCTTCTCGGAAGAAACATAGGATGCCATACTGTCCGGAATGCGGCGGTGAGATGAAGTACATCTCAATGACTAAACGCTATGCATGTAAAAGCTGCGGCCTCTCAGTGACTCATCAGGAGCTGATCGAGTTGAGACAAAAACTGCGCCCGAAGCTTGAGTCAGATATAGAAGAAGTGAAGAGAAGTCGCAAAGAATATCTGAAATGGTGGCTAGGCAAGAAGAAGTAGAGAACAGGAACCTGCAAAGCGTTTAACCTAGCCTAGGCAATTGATTTTTATTCCCTTTCTTTAAATCTATAGCTATCTAAACAATGCAGAGAGGACTTTGAATGGCAGAAGATGTGGAGATAATCTCAATTGGGAACGAACTGCTCATCGGAAAAACCCTTAACACGAACGCTCAATGGCTTGCTAAGAGGATAACCGTTATCGGTCTTAACGTAAATCGAATAACAGTAATCAGCGATGACATAAAGAAAATCGCGGAATCTATTAAAGAAACAATCAATAGGCATCCTCAGTTCATAATCACTACTGGCGGTTTGGGACCAACTTTTGATGACAAGACCTTTGAAGGAATCGCAGAAGCCTTCAACTTAGAGTTGAAGGTGGACCCGCAAGCCTCAGAGATGATTAAAAAAAAGTATATTGAGTACGCCCAAGAGATGGGCTGCAGAGAATTCGAGTTAACCCCAGCCAGGATGAAGATGGCAACAATTCCTGAAGGAGCAGCGCCCCTGACAAATCCTGTGGGAACAGCACCAGCTATAGCAATTCAACATGGAGAGCTTACTGTTTTTGCGTTGCCAGGTGTACCATCTGAGATGAAGGCGATCTTCGAAAAATCTCTTCTACCAACCCTTAAAGATGCAGCTGGTAATCTCACATTCTATGAGGCAAGCCTCTTTGTCTCAGGTATCATGGAGTCTGAGATTGCACCTTTCATAGACAATGTCATGCACGACAACCCTTGCATTTACATCAAGTCGCATCCTATGGGTGC
>DAOWHM010000085.1 GCA_030641425.1 Candidatus Bathyarchaeota archaeon
ACTGCGATCTTGTCCATGACTATGTCACGTCCACCTGTGTTGATTAACAAGAATGCCGTTTCGCCGTAGGTTGAGCCGTCATGCCAAGTATGGAGCTTGTACATTTTTATGCTCTCTTCTTGCACCCTTGTTGTAGTCACGTTGATTGCATAGAAGGTTACGACGCTTGCGAGCAGTACTGAAACCACTAGGATGATCAGCGTTGTTATTACAGTGCTGAGCCCTTTCTTGCTCTTCAGAATGTTTTTCATCTTTTTCTCTCCGTTTATGCGAAGTTTAGCATCTTAGAAGATAAGATAATTTGTGTGTAGAACAGTACTACGCATCCCACTGAAATGCGGTTGACTGAGGATGGATATTGACCCACTTAGGAACGGGTTGGATTGTGAGAAAAAGAGAAGTTGCTTAGATTGAAGCGCCTACATTACATTCCTTGTAGTATTGGGCGTTTGCAGTGAAAACGGTGAAACCAACAGTGACACCGATGTCATTGACAGATATGCTGTCCGGATTAGTTATGTATACGATCATGCTCCAACCAGACTTCAAAATTAAATCATCACTAGCTTGGATAAAAGGGTACGTTGTCGAACCTAATGTGATGCCTTTCCCTAGTAATGTACCATTGCTGTTAGGGTCAATGTAGATGAGATCAAGGGAGATTGCGTCGCTGGTTTTATTGTAGTAAACATTGGTCCATGTGCTTTCCTGGCCTCGAACGGAGATTTTATCTATCACTATGTCTCGACCTCCAGTGTTTAATATTAGAAAAGCTCCTTCTGCAAACGTTGTTCCATTATGCCAAATGTGCTGTTTGTATATCTGTATGCTCTCTTCTTGCACTCTTGTTGTAGTTACATTGATTGCGTAGAAGGTTACCACTGTTGCCAGCAAAACTGAGACTACCAAGATTATTAGAGTTGTGACAACTGTGCTAAGTCCTCTTTTACCCTTTTGACCATGCTTCATTCTTTTCTCTCCAGCAGTCATGATACAAAAGTATACTCGGGAAAGTATGTTCATTTGTGTGTAGCAAACTGACACACAACTTGGTGATAAAAATCTGTATTTATTCTTTAGAATACGATAATTCAATGTGGTTTCTTAAGTTTGAGACACAATCTGCAGTTTCTTTTCAGTCTTCCACAGCTCTAAGAAGAGTCTGCTAAGGGTTTCGACAAAAGCATCATAATTTGTCCATAAAGCGGCGATTTTCCCTCGCTTTCCCTTTTCACTGTAGCCTCTGTTGGTCTTTCTGATTGTGAATAGAAGTTGCTCCTGGTCAACTAAGATAAAGGTTGGTATCTCTTTAGCGTCTGGTCGCGCATATCTAACATTAGGCAAATCTAGTTTGTTGACGAAGAAGCGGCTCTTTGGCGAATCATTCGTCAGCAGTCTTGCCTTGGCTTTTCTCGCAAATCTTTCGAGTCTATCTATGAAACCTGAATGGTACAATCTTGAAATGTCTTCTTCAGTGGCAAAAATGTCTATCTCTCGTCGAGCTATTTGGACAATTTCATTTGCTTTTAGGACGATTTGTTCTTCTCCCTCAAGAATCTGGAAAACCTCTTTTCTCTGTTGTTTTATCTCTGGCTTTGGAAGAGCCATCCATATTTTGATTAGTTGTGCTTTGTTCTTCTCTAGCTGTCTTATTTTGAGCTTTTTTGCTTCAATGAGAGTGCCTATCGCCTGCTCGAAAGATGTTGCAATGAATTTCAGAGGTTTCTCGAAGACAGAGGATACTAGACCTATCTTCTCCAGATCTCGTAGTATTCGGTAGGTTTCCGTTCTGTGAAGACTAAGACCTTCTGAGATTTCACTAGCTTTTCGTTCTCTGGATCGTGCTAGAAATATGTAGACTCGAATCTCGTTCTTTGAGAGGCCAAGTTTCTGGAGCATACTTTCAATTGGTCGAATGGATTTTATTGGTCCTCTATCTTTCCTGATAAGTTTCCATGCCCCAGTGTTTTCATCATATAGTTTCTGTACCTTTTCTGAGGATTCCGTTAAGACAACTTCCACGAGTAAACCATCCTAAATATTCGAAATCTGAATCTGAACTAAAGCGACTCCGAGTTAGGGTTTTGCTTCTATTTTATGCTTCTGAATTCAGAATATGAATCAAGAATCAGCAATTAAGATCAGATGGATATATTGCGGAAAGAGACATATGAATAGATGCAAAATAACCCGTATATTAAGACTGGACACATAGTTTTTCGTGGTGAACTTAACACCGCACTATGAACGCAAGAAGGGAGAACCATGGATTATTTTGGCGAAGAATCAGAAGTTATTCACGGGGGAAAATGGAATTGGGGGGCATTCAAGTCAACAAAAAGCTTCCCCATATCAGATAATCTTCTGTTGTGGGTCATAGGGCAAGAACGAGCATTAGACGAATGTTATCTATGTTTGGACGAATGGGTTCACAAGCTCAAATACTTAGAGAAGGAGAAATGGTTTGACGCGTGGAAAGATCCGGACAAGGAGAAACCCAATGCCACGAAAGCTGCACCGCCAGGTCCTTACCTTCTCTTACTAGGCGATCCGGGAACGGGTAAATCCTTGATTGGTCGAGCGTTGGCGGCTCATCTCACAGAACTATATGAGAAACATAAGATTAAGCTTCAAGATATAGTATGTTGGCAGAACAAGATAATACCCAGTGAACCAAAAATATCCTCTCATCCGGCAGGTGAAGGGAAGAAGATAATCTTCAAGGAAAAATTAAAGGAAACCAAAAAACTGTTTCTTCAGAAAGTTGGGATTAAGACTCTCACCTATCTAATGATTGTGATCGCGTCCATTTTCATGTTTGCAGGCTTCTTTTTCTTGTGGCAACAGAAGCTCCTGTGGGACGCCAACTCAGCCTCAGAACCAATATTGGGCATATACACTGCTGGGGACTTTCCTAACTTCATGTTGGACTCCTTCGTAAGAATAGGTACGACCACGTTTCTCCCTGCTGGAATGATGCTCATGTTTCTGATACTCGTTGTGGCCTTAGGGCGCTTTGGTTTGATGGGCGGTGCGAAGGGTGTAGGAGGAGCTAAAGCCACAAATGTGCCGAAACTGATAGTCGACAATTCCCAAAAAACTGCGCCCTTCATAGACGCAACAGGACACGGTTCTGCACAACTATTCGGAAGTATAGCTTGGGATCCTCTTCAGACTGGTGGTTTGGGAACACCTGAGCATCAGAGAGTTTCCACAGGAGATGTACATCGTGCCAACATGGGTATCCTCTACATGGACGAAATTAAGAACTTAACGCCTACAGGAGCAGTAACCTTGCTGACTGTGTTGGAAGATGGGCAGCTCCCAATAACTTTGCGAAGCACATGGGATGAAGGAAACACTGCTGCTATGGCAGTAGCCACTGAACCTGTACCTAGTATGTGCTTCTTGGTTGGGGCAGGGAATTTTGACAGCATTGGCCAAATGCATCCAGCACTAATGGATAGGATCTATGGTTACGGCAAAGTCGTAAGAATGAATAACGACATGGCTGGCACTCTGGAAAATCGTCGAAAATATGTTCAGTTTATCGCTCAAGAAGTCTCGCGTTTTCACTTGATGCCGTTCAGTAGAGAAGCATGTGAAGAAATGGTGGATGAAGGCCGCAGACGGAGCAACAAGAGCGATGGGTTGACTACGAGGTTCAGACCTATGATAGCAATTGTGAAAACCGCTGCAATCCTCGCCATGAAAGAAGGTTGTCGATTAGTTGAGAGAAGACATGTGAATGACGCTATCGAGAATCACTGCAAGACAATTCAGAAGCAAATTTTAGAACATCAAATAAGTGAGAGAGGTAAACTCCTAGACATTAACCCTGAAGGCGCCAGGCTTGGTCAAATCTATGGCTTAGGCGTAGTGTCAGATCCCTACAGTGGAGAGATGACTGGTAACGTTCTTACAGTTAAGGGGTTCTTGGAGAAACGTGACAACGGAAACAACAATCACCAGAAAGGCTACTACAAAGTAACAGGTGTCGCAAAAGGTGGTAAGCAACGATTCATTGAGGACAGCGTTGCTAAGGTGAGGAGTGTCATTCTGCAGAAATATGGAGTAGATATAGCGCAGGACTTTTTCACACATATCGACTTCGCTCAAGCCTACGGCGTCGATGGTCCTAGCGCAGGTGTCACAATGACACTTCTTCTGTGCTCCCTAATTGAAGGGCTGCCAATTCGTCAAGACGTAGCTGTCACTGGTGAGATTAACGTTGGTGTGGATGACAGAGTGCCTGTGACCGCAGTTGGTGGGCTTCATGAGAAAATTAAAGCAGCAGAGGCTTGGGGCTTCAGAAAAGTTGTGATTCCAGCGAAGAATTTCAAACACTCGATAAATCCAAGCGACTATGTCATAGAAGTTGTAGCAGCTGAGACCTTGCAAGACTATCTAAGAGAATGTAGAGTCGACGAGAAAAGGACTTTCAACGAATTCGGAAAGTTGTTATAGAAAGGGATTCAATGCTGTTCAAAAACCACTCAAACCAGTGGGTTATAGGCACAGCGATAATGTCGCTATTGGACTTGCTTGCTTGAGAATCGAATCGGAGGAGGCAGGTATGTTTTCTTCTCTAAAGAGCGTGTAGTCCCCATTGGGTGTGAAGTGCTGCAACATACAAATCCTATTATCCTCTAGGAACAAGGTTAGACCGTTCACGTTTGTCGGTGAATTGCCCAATGACTGAAAATGCAGAGGTGAATCCCCAAATAGGTCTTGAGGGAAACCAGGTCTGCAGGTCTTTTTCTATCTCTTACATGAATAATTACTCAGATCCTCAACAACTTCAGAGAGAAGCGTGGGATCAATATCGACATGGAGTTAGGGTAGACGAAGTCGAGAGTAAGCTTTGTGAACTCTTGGAAGCTATAAGTGCTGAAACTGCGGAGCTTGGTGAGTTCATAACAAAGGAGAGAGAACTGACCAAGGAGCTTTATTGTATCCTGCGTGAAATCCTTATACATCTTAAGACTCCCATCGATATTCCTGCGGAAAGTGTGACGAAGCTGAGGTA